>CAYSHI010000048.1:0-13162 GCA_964430745.1 uncultured Acidobacteriota bacterium
GCCCTTGCAGGCTTGCGTGAAAACGAAACCGCCGTAGTGCGCCTCCAAGCTGCGGTCGTCGATCGGAAGCTCACGTCGCTTGTGATCGCGAATGTGGACGCTGAGACTCCGGAGTCGAAATCCGGCGGTCTTTCGTGGCTGGAGCGGACAGAACGTCAACATCGCCTCGGCGGCCGCCCACGATGCTGCGGTCGCGAAGTGCGGATTGCCGGTCGTCGACCCATTCGTCGGGTTGTCGCTCATCGAGCCTCGCCCGTGATCAGAGCGCCGTGTTTGACTTCGCCTACGCCGCCACTATCCTAGGCGAGAAATCGGCGTGATGCGGCAACGGCCGTCAGAACGGCGGGCCGCGCCGCTCTCGGACGGGAGGGTTCGTGACAGCCGCTTCGGCGCGACGCTTTGCCATCGGGGTCGACTACGGCACCAACAGCGTTCGCGCGCTCGTCGTCGACATCGATGACGGCACCGAGGTGGGGACGCACGTCTTCGACTATCCGAGCGGCGACGCCGGCGTGATTCTCGATGCCAGAGATCCACACCTCGCGCGGCAGAACCCCGCCGACTACATCGAAGGCTTCTTCGTATCCGTGCGCGAAGCGGTCGTGGCGGCAACGCGCGACCCCGGCTTCGCCGCGACCAGCGTCGTCGGTATCGGCGTAGATACCACCGGTTCGACACCCATCCCGGTCGACGAGGCGGGTGTCCCGCTGGCGCTCCACGACGTCTTCGCGGTCAACCCCGCGGCGCACGCTTGGCTGTGGAAGGACCACACCGCCTGGGCCGAAGCCGCGGAAATCACCGAAGCCGCGTCGCAACACCCGGACGGTTATCTGACCACATGCGGCGGCACCTATTCGAGCGAGTGGTACTGGGCGAAGATCCTGCGTTGCAAGCGGTCCGCGCCGGAGGTGTTCGACGCCGCTGCGAGCTGGGTGGAGCTGGCTGATTTCGTGCCCGCCTACATCACCGGCAATACCGACCCGAAGACGCTTGCGCGCGGCATCTGCGCGGCCGGACACAAGGCGATGTATAGCGATACCTGGGGCGGCCTACCGGCGAGCGATTTTCTCGCCTCTTTGGACCCTGATCTCGCCAAGGTGCGCGCGTGCTACGCGCTCGAAGCGATGCCGGCCGATCGCAGGGCCGGCGCGCTGACGCCGGAAGTGGCCGAAAAGGTCGGCCTTCCCGCGGGCGTCGCGGTCGCGGTAGGTGCCTTCGACGCCCACATGGGCGCCGTCGGCGCGGGCATCAAGCCCGGCACGCTGGTGAAGATCATCGGCACCAGCACCTGCGACACGATGGTGGCCCCGTTGGGCGGGGCAACGCTCGACATCCCGGGGCTGTGCGGCATCGTCCCGGGATCGATCATGCCCGGAATGTACGGGCTGGAAGCCGGCCAGTCCGCGGTGGGCGATATCTTCAACTGGTTCGCCTCCAACCTCGCCCCGGCCGAGTACACCCGCCACGGCGATACGCATGCGGCGCTCACCGCCGCCGCCGAAAATCTACGCCCCGGCGAGAGCGGCCTGCTGGCACTCGACTGGAACAACGGCAACCGCACCATTCTCGTCGATCCGATGCTCACCGGCCTGCTCATCGGCCAGACCCTGCACACGACCGCACCGGAGATCTATCGCGCGCTCGTCGAAGCCACCGCTTTCGGCGCTCTCACCATCATCAACCGCTTCGAGGAGTACGGCCTCGCCGTCGACGAGGTCGTCAACTGCGGAGGCATCGCCGAGAAGAACCCCTTCGTGATGCAGGTATATGCCGACGCGTGCAACCGACCGATGAGGATCAGCCGATCCGCCCAGACCTGCGCTCTCGGCGCCGCCCTCTTCGGCGCGGTCGCCGCCGGTGCCCACGCCGACGTGGAAACGGCACAAGCCAAGATGACAGGCTTCAAGGACGAGGTATTCGAGCCTCGACCCGAGGCCGCGGCGGTGTACAGCGACCTCTACGTCCTCTATAAGCAACTACACGATGCCTTCGGTGGAGCCGCCGTTCGCGCGGGTGCAAGCGTGGGTAGGGACGCGGTAAGCGACGGCAGACCGGTAGCCACGCAAGCCGCCGTTTCCCGCGTGATGAAGGACCTCATCGGTATTCGCGACAGCGTGCGCAAGGACTAGGCCATGCTCGAGGATCTCAAGACCGAGGTATGCAACGCCAACCGGGCGCTCGTCGACGAGGGCCTCGTCACCCTGAAGTGGGGCAACGTCAGTGGAATCTGCTCCGAGCGCCGCCATGTCGCCATCAAGCCGAGCGGTGTGCCCTACGAAGAGCTCACTCCCGGGCATATCGTCATCGTCGACCTCGACGGCGCCGTCGTCGAGGGCGACCTGCGGCCTTCATCCGATACCCGGACCCACGTGGCGCTCTACAGGCATTTCGAGCCCATCCGTGGCATCACGCACACCCACAGCCACTACGCCACCGCCTTCGCCCAGGCCCGACGCGAGATTCCCTGCCTCGGCACCACCCACGCCGACCACTTCCACGGCTCCGTGCCGGTAACCCGGGTGCTGAGCGCGGCCGAAGTTGCCGAGAGCTACGAGGCCAGCACCGGCACCGCCATCGTCGAACGCTTCGAGACGCTCGATCCTCTGGGGATGCCGGCCGTCCTGGTTGCCGGACACGCGCCGTTCACCTGGGGTCGCTCGGTGCAGGAATCACTCGACAACGCCGTCGCGCTGGAGGCGGTCGCCGAGATGACACTGGTCACCCTGAGCCTCGACGCGGCAGCCCCGGCGCTCGAGGAGCACGTGCTGCAGAAGCACCACGAGCGCAAGCACGGCAAAGACGCCTACTACGGACAGAAATGATCAACCTCGACAGATACGAACTGTGGTTCGTTACCGGCAGCCAGCACCTCTACGGCGACGAGGCCCTGCGCCGGGTCGCAACGCACGCTCGGGAGGTGGCCGCCTCCCTCGACGGCAGCGATGCCATCCCGGTGTCGGTCGTGTGCAAGCCGGTGATGACAACGCCCGACGACATCACCGCGTTGTGCCGGGAGGCCTCGGCGTCGCCGGCGTGCGTCGGCCTGATCGCGTGGATGCACACCTTCTCGCCGGCGAAGATGTGGATCGGCGGCTTGCAGGCGCTCGATGTCCCGCTGGCCCATCTGCACACCCAGTACGGCCGCGACATCCCATGGTCGTCGATCGACATGGACTTCATGAACCTGCATCAATCGGCCCACGGAGGACGCGAGTTCGGCCATATCTGCGCTCGCATGGAGGTGCGCCGCAAGGTGGTCGTCGGCCACTGGCAGGAGGCCCAGGTGATCGAGCGTCTCGGAGTCTGGGCGCGCGCGGCCTGCGCCTGGGCCGATTCGCGCGCCGCCAAGATCGCCCGATTCGGCGACAATATGCGCCAGGTAGCGGTCACCGAGGGCGACAAAGTCGCGGCGCAGATGCGCTTCGGCTACTCGGTCAACGGCTACGGCATGGGCGACCTCGCCGCCGTCATTAACGCCGCGACGGACGCCGATGTCGAGGCTCTGTGCTCCGACTATGACGACAGCTACGACATGGCCGAGGAGCTGCGCTCCGGGGGCCCGCGACGCGACGACCTGCGCGAGGCGGCGCGTATCGAGCTGGGGCTGCGGGCCTTCCTGGAAGAAGGCGGTTTTGTCGCCTTCACCGACACCTTCGAAGACCTCCACGGGCTCCGCCAGCTCCCCGGCATCGGCGCGCAACGCCTCATGGCCGACGGCTACGGCTTCGGTGCCGAGGGCGACTGGAAGACCGCGGCTCTGGTCCGCGCCATGAAGGTGATGGCGCACGGCCTGCCCGGCGGCACCTCCTTCATGGAGGACTACACGTACCACTTCGACCCGGCCTCACCGATGGTTCTGGGAGCGCACATGCTGGAGATCTGCCCGTCGATCGCCGAAGGCACCCCACGCGCAGAGATCCATCCGCTCTCCATCGGCGGCAAGGAAGATCCCGTGCGCTTGGTGTTCGATACACCGCCGGGACCGGCGGTCAACGCCGCCATCCTCGCTCTCGGCGACCGCTCGCGCATGCTCGTCAACGAGGTCGACGTGGCGCCTCCGGACGAGCCGCTGCCCGAACTCCCGGTTGCACGCGCGCTGTGGCAACCGCACCCTGACCTTGCAACCGCGGCGGCCGCATGGATCCTCGCCGGCGGGCCGCATCACACGAGCTTCTCCCCCGCGCTCACCGCGGAGCACATGGAGGACTTCGCCGAGATGGCGGGCATCGAGCTGCTGGTAATCGATGCCGATACGACGCTGCGAGGGTTCAAGAAGGAGCTGCGTCACAACGACGCTTACTTCGGCGGCGGTGGTCGATGATCTGGCTCGACTGGGCATTCATCGCCGCGTACTTCGGCTGTCTGCTGTGGCTCTCCTGGTGGGTGATCCGGCAAAACGAGGACACCGCCGATGACTACTTCCTCGCAGGTCGCAACCTCGGCTGGTGGATCGTCGGCGCCTCGATCTTCGCCTCCAATATCGGTTCCGAGCACCTCGTCGGTCTGGCCGGCTCGGGCGCCACCGACGGCGTGGCGATGGCTCACTACGAGCTGCACGCCTGGTGCCTGCTGGTGCTCGCCTGGGTATTCGTGCCGTTCTACATGCGCTCGAAGATTTTCACCATGCCGGAGTTCCTCGAGAAACGATTCAGTCCGGCCAACCGGTGGGTGCTGTCGGTGATCTCGTTGTTCGCCTACGTGCTCACCAAGATCGCGGTGGGCATCTTTGCCGGAGGCATCGTGTTCTCGGCGCTGCTGCCCGACATGCAGGTGGGTCCGCTCGACAGCTTCTGGATCGGCTCCATCCTGGTGATCGTGCTCACCGGCGTCTACACGATTCTCGGCGGGCTCCGAGCCGTCGCCTACACCGAGGCGCTGCAAACGCTGGTGCTCGTACTCGGCTCCGTGCTGGTGACCTTTTTCGGTCTGAAAGCGCTGGGCGGTTGGGGCGAGCTGCGCGCCATCGCCGGCTCCGACATGTTCAACCTCTGGAAGCCGCTGGTTCCCGCCGGCGTCGCCGGCACCTGGGCGCCGGTGCGCGAGATGAACGCAGCCGGCGAGGTGGTACGGGAGGCCTGGTACTTCAACACCAACTACCCCTGGCTGGGCATGCTGTTTTGCGCGCCGATCATCGGCCTCTGGTACTGGTGCACCGATCAGTACATCGTGCAGCGCACGCTCGGCGCGCCGGATGAGCGGGAGGCGCGCCGTGGCTCGATCTTCGCTGCCGGGCTCAAGCTGCTGCCGGTGTTCATCTTCATCATTCCCGGCATCATCTGTTTTGCCCTGGCCGCCAGCGGCGCGGTACCCGAGATCCGGCAGACGCTGTTCGACGCGGACGGCGAGATGATCCGCGACCAGGCGCAGAAGGCCTTCCCGCTGCTGGTCGCCACGGTGCTCCCTGCCGGCGTGCGCGGCATCGTCGTTGCCGGCCTGCTTGCGGCGCTCATGAGCTCGCTCGCCGGCGTGTTCAACGCCTCGGCGACGTTGTTCACCATGGACTTCTACACCAAGCTGCACCCGGGCGTCTCGCAGCAGAGACTGGTGTGGATCGGCCGCGTCGCCACCACCGTGATGGTGCTTATCGGCCTCGCCTGGATCCCGGTTATCCAGGGCGGCCGAGGCCTCTATGACTACTTGCAGGGCGTGCAGGCCTACCTGGCTCCGCCCATCTTCGTGGTCTTTTTCTTGGGCGTGTTCTTCAAGCGACTCAACGCGGCGGGCTCACTCGCGGCACTGATCGTCGGATTCCTGCTCGGCATTTTCCGCCTCGCTGTCGACACGCCGGTGAAGCTCAGGCTCGCGGGTTACGAAAACGGCTACGCGGAAGGATCGTTCTTCTGGATCGTCAACAACATGTTCTTCCAGTACTACAGCCTGTTGATCTTCCTGGTGTGCGTCGGCGCCATGGTCGGCGTCAGCTATGCCACCCGCCAACCCGACTACGCCGCGATCAGCGGGCTGACCTACGGAACCATGACCGACGAGCACCGGCGCGAGTCGCGCGGGAGCTGGGACAACCGCGAGGTCATCGCCTCGGGTGCCGTGCTCGTGGCGATCGTCCTCGCCTACCTCTACTTCTCCGGCTGAGCGCCTCTTCATCGGCTGACACCTCGTACGAGCGCCGGCAGCCGACCGGGCGCCACGACGACCCGCGAGTTCGGGGGGCTCGTTGTTTCACTGTCGCGAGTCCGGCTAAAATAGGAGATAGTAATCGAATTTACGTAGCGTACGCGTGATGAGTCGATGGGAGGCCTCGATGATCACGATCACCTACGTCGACCTTCTTTACCTGGTTCTCACGGTCTGCGCGATCGTCTCCACTGTGGCGCTGGTCATTGGCATCACCAAGGCGCGCCGCACGATGGCAAGGCTCGATTCGCTACTCGCGCGGATCGAAGGCTCGCTGCCGCAAGCTGATCGGCTCGCCCGCGAGGCAGAGGAAGCGCTGCGCTCGGTGCGCGAGCTCTCCAACACCGCCGGCAATGTCGCACGTGACGTCGAGGGCGTCACGTCGGAGACCCGCAGGGCAGTGTTGCCGTTGGTCCACGAGCTCGCCGAGCAAACCACGGCCGCGCGCATCGCCATGCGTCAGCTACTCGCGCTGGCGGTGGGTATCAAGGCCGGATTGGCGGCGCTCTCGAGGAACAAGTCATGAGGACCGAGAAGAGGTGCGTGACAGGTCCAGAGGGTCGACGTTCTCTTCCGTAGCGGACACCGGCGCCGCGGGGTCGCCGCACGCCGAATCCGGGAGAGAAGAGGAGGAGATGGCAAATGAGCAACGACGGATCGAGCACGCTGTTGGCGTTCCTGCTGGGCGCCGTCACCGGTGGCGTCGCAGCGCTGCTCTTGGCACCTACGTCAGGGCGTGAGCTCCGAGAAAAGATCGGCGAAGGAGCGGAGAAGGCTCGCTCGACCACGGTCGACACGACGCGGCAGGCGAGTCAAAAGGTGTCCGAGAAGTACGAGGAGACGACGGAGCGCGCCCGCAAGCTCGCGACAGACGCGAAGGAGGGTGCCGAGGTCCGCGGCAAGGCGGTCAAGGAGGCCCTCAGGGAGGGCAAGGCCGCGTACGAACGGGAGCTTGGCAAGACCAACTAGTGGACTGTAACGGAAGAATCGTTAGTGTCGCAGATGGGATTTGCGGGCGAGGTCAAGGCGCGGCGAGGAAGGCGATGCGTAGGCATCGTCGACGAGCTGCAACGCCGAGATCGGCCGCAACTGCCCATCTGTCCGCAGGATGGCGGCGAAATGGGGGCATCTGCGGCGTTGCTCCTCCTTGACGATGCGCGCGGCATCGCCGCGTCGGAGCGCCTTGCATCCACCCCCATTTCGCCACCACGACACTAACGACTCTTCCGTTACAGTCCACTAGGCGGATTCGGAGGCAATTTCGGAAAAGCGCCGCTCGACGAAGCTCCGTATGCGACCGTAGGGGATGGATGCGATCCAGTGCTCGGCGCGCGAGACATCGAAGCCCGAAGTAAGGTCGAGCTCGGGAAAGCTACCGAAACGCTTCCCCCTGCGGCTGGCGACGTAGAGAGAGTCGATCAAGGCCTTTTCGGGCTCGGCAATCAGGAACTCGTTCCGCCCCCGATACCAGTGAAATCCGTTGAAAAAATCGGGGCCGATGCGATGGAACGAGTACGTGCCGACCGGTGTGCGTTTCCGCGACGTGTGTCCGGTCGTTGCCGCATAGACCACCTGCGGGATCTGTTCGACGACGCCGTGCAGATGCAGGGCGGAAACGAACGACAGGTAGGCCGGATGGGCGCCGGTCAGGAAGTGCACGAGGGCGAACGGAGTGAACCGCGGATCCTCGGGGTCGCACCATACGCCCCGGGCGACGCGTACGACCCGCCCCTGGGCCTGCAATCGCGTCAGGCTCTGGCTCGTCGCCGCGATCGAAGAGCCTCGCAAGGCGGCAACCTCCCGCGTGGTGAACACCGGCCGGCCGAGCGCACGGAGCGCCTGGCTAACCGATTGGTTAGTGCTCCTGATCATCGTCGGCGCCTCTCTCGATCAGGGACAGTACCTGCAAGCGGATCTCGTCCCAGACTTCACGCGATTCGTGTGCCCGCTGGTCCTGGGGGCCAAGATAGGCGACGACCGCATCTCGGTATTCATCGAAGTCGATCGAAAAGATGCGATCGCGAGCCCGCGACAAGTCTTCCGCCTCCAGCCCGGCACCCAGGCGCCAGACACCGAGACGTGGCCCCAGCATCCAAAGGTCGAAGACGTCACGTGCCTGTGGGTGTGGCCGGCCTACCAGCGCGCGGAACTTCTGCCGCGCCGCCGCCTCGGCGGTGTAATGCGGAAGGATGAGCGGTGGCATTCGATAGCGGCCAAGCACTTCCGTGTCCACCGTTTCCGCCACGTGCGGAGTATCGAGTCCTCGACGGGAGAATTCGACCTTGGTGAACAGGTCTTCGCCCGCCGTCGTCAACAGGTGCACCTTGAACCGCTGGACCGTCTCTGTCTGTTTCGCTCGGATGAGGTCCGGAGCGACGACCTCGCGAACCCCATGCAACCGCATGGCCGCCTGCAGTGCGGGCGACCCGAGGACGCCCATGACCTGATCCGCAAGCGCATGAACGGCGATGTCACCGGCGTCGAGATCCATGTCCTCGGAATAGCGAACGCTGCCGAAGAAGAAACGCAAGTTGCTCCCACCCTTGAGAACAAAGGTCTCCAGCGGTACCGCGCGGACGAACATCCGGAGAAAGAGAAGGTGAAATGCCTCGCGCGTCTGGAGGGCGTTGATCATATTATGTATTTTAATTAATGATTACGTTATTTCAACTACATAATAACGAAGTCAAGGGGACGCAACGGCCAATACGCGTCATGTGGGGGGTCGGTTCTTTACCGGCGCCTCGCAGAGAGACGTCGGCCGAACCAGTACCGAAACACGATCGCATGTTGCGGCGTCCAGCTTCCCGCTCGGTTCTGCGTGTATTGAAACTGATAGGCGAGCGAGATCTGCTGGTTGTTGCGCAGATTCCAGTGCTCGCCGATGCGGGTGCGCGTACGAAAGAAGCCGCGGGCGTGGTCGAAGAAGAAATCCTGCTCGATCCAGGGTGCGTGCTTCCACACCTCGGATACCAACTGGACCCGCTGGCGATACACGTTGAAGTCGTCGAGAGAGTCGCCGCGGAAATGACGCTCGTAGAACGTCCCGCCGCGCATCTGGAGATCGCCCCCCAGGAATCCAGGAGCGGATAGCGAATCAGGAGCTGGACGCGGTGGTCGAGTGAGTAGTCGTCCCCCACCTCGGTATCGCGCCCGATGAGCGCGTAACGGCCGCGAAAATCCCAGCGCTTCGGCAACCGGAAAACGGCCTCGGTCGACACTCGGCTGGTGAACAGGCCGTTGATCTCCTGCTCGTCCGAGCGGACTCCCGCCGTGACCGTCCAGTTGAATGCCGCAGTCGACGGCAGGGTATAGATGATCTCCCCCCATACGGCGAAGGTGTCGTCGGCTGCCGCCGGGCGCGGAAGGAGGGCGATCGCGAGCACTCCGAACAGGACGCCGCGACGGACCCGACCGATACCCACGCGTGTCGCCGCGAGACCGCGAATCAGCGCATCCTCAGGTTACGAGGGACGTACCTGCTCGAGCCGCACCGGCGAGCTCGACATATGCGACAGCGTGATCTGGCCGCTCTTGGCGTCGACGGTAAACTCGACACCTGCCATCAACACGCCCTCGCCCTCGCCGTTCTCGTCGAGGTTCAGCTCGATGAGAGTCGTTTGCGAATCCCAGCTACGAGTGGGCCGCCGAACCGCCTCGACGAAGGCGATCGGCCGGTCAGTGGCGATACGAATCACGCGGGTATCGCCTTGCTGAACCTCGCGGGCGTAGCGAAGCTGCCACGACCCGGCTCCGCGGCCCGCTGCGCTGCCGGTGACGCGCAGAAACCCGACCGATTCGAAGTCACCAAGCTCATCGGAGATGGTCTGGTTGTTTTCGTTCATCACCACCTCGAGGATGTGATCGTGCTCTTCCTGGGTGCTGAACCGATCGATGGTGATCTGGATGGTGGTCTGCCCGCTCGGGCCGGTACCCGTGTGGCGGGCCAGCGCTCGGAATGTCTCCCGCTCCTGCTCCTGGGCTCCAATCGGAGTGGCGAGCAACAGCAAGACGATTCCGGCGGCAACAAAGAAACGGATGTATTGCGAATTCATGTCCAAGCCCCCTCGGGACAGCGTTTCTGCAACATGAGTGACACGACTGAATCAGATGTGGCGATCTTAATGACGGCTCGGACGAGCTTCAAGCTGGCCTGTCGTGATCGAGAGCTCGCTGCGGTACAGGATGAAGAAACTCGGGATCACGCGGCCGGGCTAGCTTCGACTTCCGGCCGATGGCGGAAGCCGACCCCGAATTCGAGTGCGCGGCAGCGGCGGGAATCAGAGACCGAGAACTCGACGCACGCCGATCTCGACCTGAGCTACGAGATCGTGCGGGACCCGGCCGATCTGCCGCTTCAATCGGCTCTTGTGCACCGGGCCCAGCGACTCGCACTTGGCATAGCTTGTCTTCTCGAGTCCCGAGACCGCAGAGGGCACGTCGAGAGGAACGCGCAACGGCCCCTCCTTGGTGGTCAACGGGATCATCAAGACGTCGGGGCACAGGTCGTTGATCGGGTTGATGCTGATCACCAGAGCCGGGCGGGGCTTGGGGAAGCCCGGCGGATCAACCGTCCAGATGTCGCCTCGCCGGATACGGACCGTGGTTTCGCTCACTCGCGCCACTGGGACTCCGCCACCGTGAGCTCCCACGATTCCCGGTCGCGTCGTTCGTCGTCGTCTTCGTAGTAGGCGGCGAGCTGCTCCCGCAGGTCAAGCTCAACCTGGAGTTTCTGGTAGCGAGCGAGCACGTATTCGAGCTTCTCCGACCGCGTGCGGCCGGGGAGCGAGTCAAGGAACTCGACGAGCGGCTCCTCCACGGTGGCAGATAGCTTGGTCTTCATCGTTCTCGGGAACCTCGCGCCTTGGGTGGATCTCGCGCCTTCGGTGATCTCTCGCGTCTCATCGGTATCCGATTCTTTATCGGATAGCCTATCCGACATGATATCAGACGCATGCCGAGGGTCTGGGCAACAACTGCTGCCCTGCCGAGCCCACGCCGGGCGTGCGGCCGCCTCTGCGGCCGGCCTCCTTTGTCGTATCCGCACCGCGGCCGTAGAATCGCAGCGTTGCCAACCTGCATGGAGGTCGATCCGATGCCGCGTACCGTCAGGGCGTTCCCGCTTCTACTCCTCTCCCTCCTCCTCTTCTTCAGCGTCGCCACGGCGGGAGCTGTGCCGCCGCAGGCGTCCGGCGCCGGTCCCTACACGATCGAGCAGATCCTCGCGCCCGCGTTTCCGGTGGAGCTCACGTCGGCGAGGGCGTCCGAACGCATCGCCTGGATCTCCTACGAGCGCGGCATGCGCAACGTCTACACGGCCGCTGCGCCGGAGTTCGAGCCGACGCAGCTCACCGACGTGACCACGGACGACGGCAACGACATGACCGATATCCGTCTGTCGGATGACGGCACGGTGGCGGTATTCGTGCGCGGCCACACGCCGAACCGCGACGGCTGGATCGCCAACCCGACCAGCGAGGCCGATGGCGCCGAGCGCGCCATCTGGGGCGTACGCACCAGCGGCGGCCCCGCCTGGCGCATCGCCGAGGGCGCCGACCCGAGGCTGTCGCCCAACGGCCGCTGGGTGTTGTTTGCTCGCGACGGACAAATTCACCGCGCCCCGGTCGACCCCAACCTCGCCGCAGCCCGCAACGTCGACGCAGACACGCGACTGTTCACTGCGTTCGGCGGCAACTCGAACCCCGTGTGGTCGCCGGATGGCGGCAGGATCGCCTTCGTCTCGCAGCGAGGCGACCACAGCCTGATCGGTATCTACGACGTCGATCGACGGCAGGTCAGTTACCTGGCTCCCAACGTCGACTACGACTCGAGCCCGACGTTTTCGCCCGACGGCAATCGCGTGGCGTTCATCCGTCGACCGGGCCAACCGTTCGGTCAGCAAGTGGCGGGTACGGCCGGCGGCGGTCGCGGCGGCTTCCGGGGTGGTCGCGGTGGTGACGGAAGTGAACCGGCCGATGGTCTGCTGCGTGCCGCGTTCGCGGGTGGCTACGCCTTGTCGTTCTGGATCGCCGACGTCGAAACCGGAGCCGGACGCGAATTCTGGCACTCGATGCCGGGCGACGA
This sequence comes from uncultured Acidobacteriota bacterium, assembly GCA_964430745.1. Taxonomy (GTDB): domain Bacteria; phylum Acidobacteriota; class UBA890; order UBA890; family UBA890; genus CBDCGW01. Next base: position 12,217 of record CAYSHI010000048.1, read on the forward strand.
CAGCCTCCAGCCGCGCAACTTCCGGTGGGCCGACGACACTGTGATCTTCCAGGCAGAGCCGGGTAACTGGCAGCACTATTACTCGGTACCCGTCCCGGAGTCGACCGATGACGAGGCGAGCCCCTACGGCCACGTGTTCAGTACCTCGGCGCCGTCGGGAGCCTCCACCGCAGCCCCGACCGAGCTAACCCCCGGCGACGGCATCGCCGAATTCGTCTCCGTGTCACCGGATGGGCGCTACCTGTTCTACGCCACCAACGTCGACGACATCGACCGCCGGCATATCTGGCGCACACCCACGGCCGGCGGAGAACCCGTGCAGATAACGGCCGGTGACGAGATCGAGACCTACCCGGCCGCGTTGCCTTCGGGCGGCGTGGCAACCCTCACCGCCGCCTACAACCGCCCCTTCTCCGTCGCCGTGGTCGAGGAAGGCGCGAGCACCGCGCGGGTGATCTTCCCCGAGCTCACCGAGGAGTTTCCGGCGCAGCACCACGTGGTGCCGGAGAACGTCATGCTGACCGCCGCCGACGGCGTTGAGTTCCACAACCAGCTCTTCCTACCGGCCGACATGCAGCCCGACGAGCGTCGCCCGGCAATGTTGTTCACGCACGGCGGGCCACGCCGGCTTGAGGCCCAGCTGGACAATCGAGGGACGTTGGAACTTGTTGACAACAACCTGACGCTCGAGAAGGCGGGCGTCGCGCACGTTAACACGGGTGAGATCCAAGTTCCCGACGGTCTGCTGCTGACGGTCAGCGCCGGCCAATTTGATCCTGCTACCGGCGTGGTGGTCGGACAGGTTCAGATCAACACGGCCGCCGAGGGGCTGTCTCCCCTGGAAACCGAACAGCGCATCACCTTTCCGATCGAAACCGCCATGGCCGGGATTCCCCGCGCGCGTCTACCCGGCATCCTCGCGATGGGCCGAGGCATCTTCGGGCGC
>CAYSHI010000049.1:0-10339 GCA_964430745.1 uncultured Acidobacteriota bacterium
AGGGCAGCATCGAGATCACGCCCCTCCCGTCTACCTCCAAAGCCCACACACAGCGTCGAGACCCAGCCCCGCGCGACTCCACGAGACTCTTCCCCGCCCTGCTACCCTTTGGAAATGAGCAATCCGACCCATGTCTACCTCGACTACAACGCAAGCGCCCCTCTGTGCATCGAGGCTGCGGCGGCGATGGAAGAATGGCTCTCCGGCACGGCGACGAATGCTTCGAGCGCCCATCGCAGCGGCCAACGCGCTCGCGCCGCCATCGAGCGGGCACGAGCACAGGTCGCCGCCCTGCTCGGCTGCGACCCGGCTGCGGTGGTGTTCACCAGCGGCGGCACGGAGGCGGACAACACGGCCCTGCTCGGCGCGCTCGGCTGGCCGCCGAAGGGACACGTGTTGATCTCGGCGATCGAGCATCCGGCGGTGATCGAGCCCGCCGTGGCGCTGGCCGAACTGGGGCTCGAGATCACACGCGTTCCCGTCGACCAGGACGCCCGCGTCGATCCTCATGCGGTGCGTGAAGCGCTGCGGCCCGACACGGCGCTCGTTTCCATCATGACCGCCAACAACGAGGTCGGTAGCCTGCAGCCGGTCGAGGAAATCGGGCTCCTTGCGCGCGAGGCCGGTGTCTTGTTCCACACCGACGCCGTACAGGCGGCGCCCTGGCGCGACCTGCACCCCATCACTGCCGCCGCGGACATGGTCTCCATCTCTTCGCACAAGCTCGCCGGACCGCTCGGTGTCGGCGCCCTGTACGTGCGCCCCGGACTGGAGATCGTGCCATTGCTGCGCGGCGGTGGTCAGCAAGGGGGACGTCGCGGCGGCACCGAGGGCACGGCGTCGATCGTCGGCTTCGGGGCCGCCTGCGAGCGAGCTCTGCAGCGGCGTGAAAGCGCCGCCGCGCGGGTGGCGCTACTACGCGACCGCCTCGAGCGCGACATCGTCGCCGCCGTTCCCGAAACGCGCCGCAACGGTTCGATCGCCGACCGTTTGCCCAACACCTGCCACGTGAGCTTCGCGCGCTGCGACGGCAATGCCCTCGTCGCTCGACTCGACCTCGACGGAATCGCCGCATCCGCAGGCGCCGCATGCGCCAGCGGGGTTGCACACGCCTCGCCGGTCATCGACGCCCTCGGGGTACCACCGGAGTACCTTGCCGGCTCCCTGCGCATGTCGCTGGGTTACGAGACGGTTGCGGCGGATATCGAGCTTGCCGTCGGTCTCGTGCCGCCGGCGGTCGCGTCGCTGCGTCGGGCAGGGCTCGAGGCGCTGAGCTGATGGCGCGGATCGCCCTGGCGATGAGCGGCGGCGTCGACTCGTCGACAGCCGCCGCCCTTTTGCGCGAGCAGGGCCACGAGGTTGTCGGCCTGACGCTACAGCTCTGGGACTACACCGCGGAGAACCTCGCCTCCGGGCGCGGCCGCTGCTGCTCCCCCTCGGACATCGCCGATGCGCGCGTCGTCGCCGATCGCCTGGACATGCCGCACTACGTCTTCGACCACAGCGACAGCTTCGATCGCCGCGTTGTCGAGCCGTTCGTCGAGGAGTACCTGGCGGGTACGACGCCCAGCCCCTGCATCGGATGCAACCGCCTGGTCAAGTTCGACCTCCTGTGGAAGCTGGCCCACGGCCTCGAAGCCGAGTATCTGGCCACCGGCCACTACGCGCGCCTCGAAAATGGCCCGACGCGACTCCGGGTTCGTAAAGCGAGCGACATCGACAAGGACCAGTCGTATTTCCTCTTCGACGTTCCCGCCGAGCGGTTCGAAAACGTGGTCTTTCCCCTCGGCGGAATGTCGAAGGACCAGGTGCGGGCGGCGGCCCGTCGCCTCGACGTCCCGGTTGCCGACAAGCCGGAGAGCTTCGAGCTGTGCTTCATCCCGGACGGCGACAAAGACCGCTTCGTCGAGCAGCGCCTTGCCGGCGCTTCCGATGGCTCGGGATCCATCCGGCACGTCGACGGGCGCCTGCTCGGTTATCACGGCGGATTGCATCGCTTCACGGTCGGCCAACGCCGCGGCATCGGCGTGACGAGTCCCGAGCCGTTGTACGTCGTCGAGCTGCAAGCCGAAACGTCGACAGTGATCGTGGGACCGACCTCGTCCCTCGCGGCCGACCACCTCATCGCGGGCCGCTGCAATTGGGTTTCGATCGAGCCTCCACGATCCCCGATCCGCGTCGCCGCGCGCATCCGCCACCGTCACGCGGAGGTCCCCGCCCGTCTCGAGCCGCTCGGGGACAACCGCGCACGCGTTGTTTTCGAGGAACCCGAGCGCGCCGTCGCTCCGGGCCAGGGAGTCGCCTTCTACGACGGCGACGTGCTGCTCGGCGGAGGGTGGATCGAGCGGCCCTGAACTTCAGGCCGCCGTCAGCGACTCCAGGGTGCGCTCGGCCGCCATCTGCTCGGCCGCCTTCTTGGTCTTGCCGCGGCCTTCGCCGAGGACCTCGCCTTCGAGCTCGACAACGACGCGGAAGGTCTTGTCGTGGTCCGGCCCCAGCTCTTCGACGACCGTGTATACCGGAAGGGCATGGCCGTCGGACTGCAGGCGCTCCTGAAGCTGAGACTTGAAGTCGCTGAAGCGAACGTCCTCGTCGAGGGCGCCGTTGAGGTGCTCATACACGGTGTTGTCGACAAAATCGGTGGCCGCTCGGAGTCCCCCGTCGAGGTAGACCGCCGCGATCACCGCCTCGAACGAGTTGGCGAGGAGCGAATCCTTGAGCCGGCCGTCGGTCTTTTCCTCGCCCTTGCCCAGGACGAGAAACGAACCCAGACCGAGCTCCTCCGCGCGCCGAGCGAGAGACTCCGAGGAAACCAGAAACGCCTTGAGCTTCGACATCTCGCCCTCTGTCAAGCCGGGATTGCGACGATAGAGCAACTCGCTGACGACGAGGCCGAGCACGGCATCGCCGAGGAACTCCAGAACCTCGTTGTCGGCGATGTCGTCCTCTGCCTCGTTGGCGAAGGACCGATGGATGGTGGCGCGATGAAGCAGCTCTCGCTGCTCGAATTGATAACCGATGCTGTCCTCGAGTGGGGCGAGCCGTTCGTAATCAACACTCGCCCCGATGACCACGTCAGCTTCGTCGGGCATATGCTTCCTCCATTTCCTCCCGCAGCGCGGCGGCCACCGCCGCCGGCTCGGGCGCGTTCATGATCGGTCGTCCGACGACCAGCACGTCGGCTCCCGCGAGCACCGCGTCCGCCGCCGTGGCAACGCGCGCCTGATCGTCGACGCCGGTCCCCGCCGGCCGGATGCCGGGGCTGACCACCAAAAAATCCGTTCCCTCGGCCGCCTTGATGGCGGCCACCTCGTGCGGCGACGAAACGACGCCGTCACAGCCCGCTTCACGCGCCAGGCGCGCGAGCCGCGCCACGCACCGCGCCGCGTCGCCGTCCCAACCCACTTCCTCGATCTGCTTGCCGTCGAGACTCGTCAACACGGTTACGCCGAGCAACTTCGGCCCCGTGTCACCGCGTGCGGCGGCGGCAGCTTCGATCATCTTGCGCCCGCCGGAGGTGTGAATCGTGAGCAGCTCAACGCCCAGGCGGCCCGCCGCACGCACCGCGCCGGAGACGGTCGCGGGAATGTCGTGCAACTTCAAATCCAGAAATACCGCCCAACCCGAGGAGACGAGATCCTCGACCAGCGCCGGCCCCGCACTGACGAACAGCTCGAGGCCGACCTTGGCGATGTCGGCCTGGCCTTGCAGTTCGGTGGCCGCCTTGATCGCAGCTTCGCGCGTGGCGACGTCGAATGCTACCGCGAGCCGCGGGCGGCTCATCGAACGACCTCCAGCCGCACCCGTGCGACGCCCGTGTCGAGCATTCCGATCTGCTGCGCCGCCGCGAACGAGAGGTCGATGATGCGCCCCTCGATGAACGGGCCACGGTCGGTGATCGTGACCTTGACCGTGCGTCCGTTCTCGAGATTGGTTACCAGCAGGCGGGTACCGAATTCCATGGTCCGATGCGCGGCGGTGAGCTCGTACATGTTGTATCGAGACCCGTCCGCCGCGCGACGACCGTGAAAATCGACGCCGTACCACGATGCGCTGCCTTCCCACGGCCCCTCGCCGGCCGCCGGAAGCTGGCGCGCGGCGCAACCGGCCCCTCCGACGGTCATTGCCACGAGGAGCGCCGCGGCGACACCGCGGGTTCCCGCGCGGGGCGCCCCACTCCGGAACCGCCGATGCTCACTCATGATCGAGTGTCCCCACGAGGTCCTCGATCGATGCGAGACCCTGTTGTTCGCACCATTCCCCGAGCTCGGCGACAAGTCGCGTCGACGCCGTCGGGTCGTAGAAGTTCGCGGTGCCCACCTGCACGGCGCTGGCGCCGAGAATGAAGAACTGCAGCGCCTGGGCGACCCCCTCGATGCCACCGATGCCGAGAATCGGCAGGTCGGTTGCACGACGGGTCTCGTAAACCATGTACAGCGCGACCGGCAAAATCGCCGGGCCGGAGAGCCCCCCGAAACCGGTCGCCAACGTGGGTCGCCGGGTGGCGACGTCGACGGTCATCCCGCGCAGGGTGTTGATCACCGAGAGAGCGTCCGCTCCCCCCGCTTCGGCGGCCCGCGCCAGCACGCCGATGTCGGTAACTCCGGGCGTGAGCTTGACCCACAGGGGCAACGAAGACGCGTCGCGCACCGCTCGCGTTACTTTCTCGGTCTGGCGCGGATCGGTGCCGAAGCTGATTCCACCCTCCTTGATATTGGGGCAGGAGATGTTCAACTCGAGCGCGGTCAGCCCCTCGGCGCCGTCGAGACGCTCGGCAACGTCGACGTATTCGTCGATCGTGCGTCCCCAGATGTTGGCGATCACCGCGGTGTCGAACTGCCGGAGAAAGGGCAGCTTCTCCTCGAGGAACGCCGCCGCACCGACGTTCTGCAAGCCGATGGAATTGAGCATACCGCCGGGGGTCTCGACGATTCGGGGCGTCGGGTTGCCGCGTACGGGGTGCGTCGAAAGACCCTTGACGACGATGCCGCCAAGTTGATTCAGGTCGATGACCTCGGAAAACTCGGCGCCGTAGCCGAAGGTGCCGGAGGCAACGAGCACCGGATTCGATAGCTCCACATCGCCCACGCGGACGCTCAGGTCAACGGCAGCGCGGCTCATTCCCAGACCAGCTTTCGGCTGTCGAACACGGGCCCCTCGCGGCAACATCGCGCGTAACGCCAACCCTCGGCGCTCTCGTCGACCACTCGCAACACGCAGGAGAGGCAAACTCCGATGCCACACGCCATGGGCGCCTCGAAGCTCACTTGCAGCGGCAGGTTCGCGGCCACCGCGATGTCGTGCACCGCCCGCATCATCGGCGTCGGCCCGCACGCGTAGAGCCTTGCGCCGTCGCCACCCCCGCCGTCGAGATAGCGTTCGAGAGGACCGACGACGAAGCCGTGGTACCCCTCGCTGCCGTCGTCGGTCGCCACCTCGACGGGCACATCGAGCTCACGAAAATCCTCGACGCACAGCAGAGCGTCGGCGGTGCGCGCGCCGACGAATGCCCGAACGCGTTGGCCGCGTTCGAGCAACGCCTCGGCAAGCGACGGAAACGGCGCCGAGCCGACTCCTCCCATCACGAGCAGATGCTCGCCGGTCTCTGCCCCCGCCTCCGGCAGATCGAACGGGACTCCGAGCGGGCCGAGCACCATCAAGGTCTCGCCCGGGCTCTTCTGCTCGAGCAACGCCGTGCCGCGACCGACCACCTCGACGAGCATGGAGAATCCCCGAGCCTCTCCACCATCGTCCCGAAGCAGCCGATAGATCGCCATCGGGCGCCGAAGCAGCGGATCGACGCAGTCCGCCGTCGACACCATGATGAAGTGTCCGGGTTCGCAACACGCGGCGATCTCCGGGCTCTCGAAGGCGAGAACGAACTGACCCGGACCTACGCGGGTGACGGATTCGATGGCCAAACGCCGATCGTACATGGGCTCCGAAGAGGGAGAGCACACAGCCGCGGGGGGGTCGCGAGCGAAATTAGCATGACCTCATCGAGGCATCAAATCGCGGCCCGAGACGCCCAGCGGGCCGCGAGCGAAGCGGCCGGTCGCCCGAGTTTGACAGCTACCCGGCCCCCGGCTAATCTGGCGGGAACTTACCGAAACCCTTTAAGGACTGGCCCCGTGAGGCCAGAAAGGGGCGTCTCATGACAACTCGAAAGCGATCTGATTCCACCCGGACGGCTTCCCCGAAGCCGAACGGGATTTTTTTTGCACGCCCGTCGTTACACGCGGGCAACCGAGGAGCTGTCGATGCGTGAAAAGGCAACCATCATGGACACGCGGCAGATGGACCGCGCTCTTTCCCGCATCGCCCACGAGGTCGTCGAGAGGAACCAGGGTACGGCTGATCTGGTGCTCGTGGGAATCCGCAGCCGCGGTGTGCCGCTGGCCAACACCCTGCAAGCCAAGATCCAGGAGTTCGAGGGCGTCGAACTGCCGACAGGCAGCGTCGACATCACCCTCTACCGCGACGACCTCTCGCAGATCGCTCCCAACCCCGTGGTGCAAGCCACCGAGTTGCCGTTCGAGATCGAGGGAAAAGTCGTGGTGCTCGTAGACGACGTTCTCTTTACCGGCCGGACCATACGCGCAGCGCTCGACGCCATCATCGACTTCGGGCGGCCGCGCGCCATTCAGCTCGCCGTGCTCATCGACCGCGGGCACCGAGAGTTCCCCATTCGCGCCGACTTTGTCGGCAAGAACGTGCCCACGGCGCTCACCGAGGTCATCAAGGTCCAGTGCCTGGACATCGACGGAGAAGACAGCGTTCACATGATGGAAGTAGATGAGGCCGTGCGCGGCCCGGGCTCGACGTCCGGGAATGGAGAAGAGTGATGGCGGAAACGAGAGAGGCCGTTGCCGGCCGCATGAACGATGAGCCCGCGGGCGAGCTCGTGCTGCCGAACGGCCAGACAACCGAATCGCTGAAGCACAAGGACCTCCTCGGGATCGAGCACCTCGATGTCGAGGAGATTCGCCTGATACTCGAAACCGCCCAGCACCTGAAGGAGATCTCTCGGCGGGCCATCAAGAAGGTCCCGACACTGCGCGGCAAGTCGGTCATCAACCTGTTCTTCGAGCCCTCGACGCGGACGCGGACGTCGTTCGAGATCGCGGCCAAGCGGCTCTCCGCCGATACCCAGAGCATCTCCGCGTCGACCTCGGCGGTGGTGAAGGGCGAGACGCTCATCGACACCGCCCGCAACATCGAGGCGATGTTTCCCGACCTGCTGGTGATCCGGCACGCCTGTCCCGGCGCCGCCAAGATCCTTGCCGATACGTGCAGCGCGGGCGTCATCAACGCCGGCGACGGAGCTCATGAGCATCCGACTCAGGCGCTGCTCGACGCCCTCACCATCCGCGATTTCAAGGGAGAGATCGAGGGCCTGCGCGTGGTGATCTTCGGCGACATCGCGCACAGCCGCGTGGCTCGCTCCAACATCCATTGCCTGCGCAAGCTGGGCGCCGACGTCGTCGTCGCCGCGCCGCCCACGTTTCTTCCCTACGACGTCGAGGCGCTCGGCGTCGAGGCCCATCACCGCCTGGAGCCGGCCCTCGAGGGCGCCGATGTCGTCATGGCTCTGCGCATCCAGCTCGAGCGCGGCGGCAAGCTGTCGTTTCCCAGCTCGCGCGAGTATTTCAATCTCTTCGGGCTCAGTCGCGAGAGGCTCGCCCTGGCCAAGGAGGATGCGATCGTCATGCATCCGGGACCGATGAACCGCGGCGTGGAGATTGCCTCCGACGTCGCCGACGGCCCCTCGTCCGTAATTCTCGAACAGGTAAGCAACGGACTCGCCGTGCGCATGGCCGTGCTTTACCTACTGGCAGGAAGTGGAGCGGCGAAGAATGTCGAAGCTGCTGCTTAAGGGAGGACGCGTCGTCGATCCGGCGCAAGGCATCGATGAAACCGCCGATCTGCTGCTCGAAGACGGCCTCATCGTCGGGCGCGGCAACGACATCGCCGCGGAAGGAGCCGAAGTCGTCGATGTCACCGGCAAGGTGGTAGCACCGGGATTCGTCGACATGCACGTGCACCTGCGGGAACCGGGTCACGAATACAAGGAAACGGTTGCGACCGGCACCGCGGCGGCCGCCGCCGGCGGCTTCACCGGCGTCGCCTGCATGCCCAACACCGACCCGGTCAACGATCAGAGGGCGGTCACCGAGTTGATCATCGAGCGCGCCGACGAGGCCGGCGCCGTGCCCGTCTACCCGATCGGCTGCGTCAGCGTCGGCCAGAAGGGCGAAGCTCTGGCCGAAATCGGCGAGCTCGTCGCCGGCGGCTGCGTGGCGGTTTCGGACGACGGCTACCCGGTGGCCACGGCAGAGCTCATGCGGCGGGCACTCGAGTACACCCGCATGTTCGACATTCCGGTGATCGAACACTGCGAAGACATGAGCCTGACGCGCAAGGCGCCGATGAACGAGGGCGCGGTCTCGACGGCACTCGGGTTCAAGGGGCACCCCACCGCGGCCGAGGACATCATCGTTGCTCGCGACATCGTTCTGGCCGAGCTCACGCGCGGGATGCTTCATTGCGCGCACATCTCCAGCGCCGGGTCGCTGCGGCTGATCCGCGATGCCAAGGCGCGAGGCGTCAACGTCACCTGCGAGGTGACGCCGCACCATTTCGCGCTGACCGACGAAGCTGTTCGCAGCTTCGATACCAATACCAAGATGAACCCACCGTTGCGCGGGCAGGCCGATGTCGACGCCGTGATCGAGGCCCTCGCCGATGGCACAGTCGACGCCATCGCCACCGATCACGCTCCCCATCATGCCGACGAAAAGGCGCTCGAGTTCGACTACGCGCCGTTCGGCATCGTCGGGCTCGAAACGGCGGTCCCCCTCGCCTGCGACACGCTGTTGCGCGGCGGCCACGTCTCGTTGCAGCGCTTCATCGAGCTGATGTCGGTCAACCCGGCGCGCATCCTGCGCCTGGACGCCGGCGACCTGAGCGACGGCGCGATCGCCAACGTCACGGTGCTGGATCTCGAACACACCGCCTCCGTGGACGCCTCGACGTTCCTCAGCGCCTCCCGCAACACGCCTTTTCACGGCTGGGAGCTGACGGGATGGCCGGCCCTTACGGTGGTCGCGGGCGAGATCGTGTGGAGGGCCGGGGGTTGAGCGACCGCCGCATCATCGACCTGCTCACCGGCGCGGGAGCCCTGCTCGACGGACACTTCCGGCTGTCCTCGGGACTGCACTCGGGGCAGTATCTGCAGTGCGCCGTCGCCCTGCAACACCCGACGATCGCCGAGGATCTCGGCCGCTCGCTGGCCGAGCGCTGGCGCGAGGCCGGACCCGCGACCGTCGACGCGGTCGTGTCTCCGGCCCTCGGCGGCCTCATCATCGGTCACGAGCTCGGCCGGGCACTGGGCACGCGCGCGTGCTTCACCGAGAGGGTCGACGGCACGATGACGCTGCGGCGTGGTTTTGCCCTGGAGCCCGGCCTGCGCGTGGCCGTGGTCGAGGACGTCGTCACAACGGGCAAGAGCACGCTCGAAACCGTCGACGTCATCCGCAAGCACGGCGCCGAGCCCGTGGGCGTCGGCTGCATCGCCAACCGCAGCGGCCTGGACGCCCTCGGCGATCTACCGCTCGTCTCGCTGATTCGCCTCGACATCGCCGCCTACGCACCCGAGGAGTGCCCACTGTGCCACGACGAGGTCGCGATCCAGGCGCCCGGAAGCCGACCAACGCCTAGCTGACTCCTACGCGGGCATGCCTCGGCGACCGCTCGATCGTAGCGTCCGTGCTCGTGGGCGGGGCTCGGCTTGAACCTTCAGCTTTCGTAGGAGGGAGCCTGGGTGCTAGGCGGGTCGGGACGCGGCAGCGATGCCCTTAGGCGTGAGGTGCGGGTTCTTGAGCGGCTTCGCCGCGTCTGCGGGTCGCAGTACACGCTACAGGGCATCACTGCCCCGCCCCGACCCTCTGCATCGGTCCCTCAAGACGAGGCTCCCTGCCCAAACGCCCCCACCCGACGAGCCTGTCTCCCTGAGATAGCCGTGCCACCCACCGCCGTCCGCCGGAGGCATCGGCGGGCAGCAGAGGCGGCCGAGCGCGAGTGCCTGGCGGCAAACAGCTACCTCTCTGACCCGCTGAACGCCCGCTGCCCGCCGACACCTCCGCCCGGCCGAAGAAAGTACGGAGTAACTGCTCAGGCACCGGCTGCGAGACGATGTCGAGGCCTCGGCATCCCCCGAAAGCCGGCTCTGCCGTCTTCCGGCTCGGGAGAGCATTCTCCGGTGCCCGCGCGTTCAGCGTGTCTCCTCGGGTGCTGCCTTGCTTCATGCACTCGCGCTCGGCCGCTCACGGGCGCCGGA
>CAYSHI010000050.1:0-12446 GCA_964430745.1 uncultured Acidobacteriota bacterium
ACTCCCGCGCATTCTGTTCAAAGAGATCAGCCACGACGACGCAGGCTAACAGAATCCTGGGGACGGCGGCGCCGGGCTGCAATCTATTCTGAAACAAACTATAGTTACTCTCGTAATAGCTAGATGAGAACGCTGTCGAAACCGATACCATCGGGTTGTGAGGGAGACCGTGAGCAAGAGCAGACAGACCGAGAGCCCTGACGATTACCTGCCGTTGAGCGCGACGGTATTCCGCATCTTGCTCGTGCTCGGCGACGGACAGATGCACGGTTACGGGGTCATGCAAGCACTGGCCGCGAAGACGGGAGGCCGCGAGAAGATCCTTCCCGGCACGTTGTATGCGTCGGTCGCCCGGATGACCCAGGACGGTTTGCTCGAGGAGATCGACCCGGCGGCGGCTGATGCGAGTGGCGGGCCCAAGCGGCGTTACTACCGACGCACCGAGTTGGGCACCGCCGTGGCGCGGGCAGAGTCGGAGCGCATGCGGGCGTTGGTCGAGCTGGCGCAGGCCGAGAAAATCCTGCCGGAATCGGGACGATGATGCGCTCGACGGAGGGGCTGACGCTCGCCGGTCACTGCTTCGCCACGTCGTTGCGCGCCTTTCCGCGGCCGATCAGCGAACGCTACGGCACCGAGATGCTCGACGCCTTCGTGCGCGAGCGCCATTTGCTCGGTGCGACCGAAGGTCGCTGGCCGGCGCTCTGGTACTCGTTGACGGCGTGCTTCAACGTCGCCAGGGAGGGCTTGGCGGCCCGCCGGCGCGACCGCCGCGACAAGCGCGCCGCAGGGATCGCCTCGGGAGCCGGGGGAGGGGGTACGAAACGTCCTTTCCACGGGCGCTGGTCGCCGGCCGCGTGGCTTGCCGATCTCGAGAAGGACATCCGCTTCGCCGTGCGCGGTCTGCTCAGATCGCCGGGCTTTGCGGTGATCGCGGTGCTTTCGTTGGCTGTCGGAATCAGTGCCAACACCGCGCTGGCGACCATCGTCGAGGAGGTGTGGCTCAAGCCTGTCGCCGGCGTCCCCGAGCACGACCGGATCGTCGAGACCATCCCCCTGGACGGAACGCACGAGTTGTGGGCGTGGACGTATCCCGACTTCGAGGACGTCCGTCGCGCCGAGACCACCCTCGAGGCGATCGGCGCGTCGGTGGGTGGGGACGCGAGCTTGACGGCCGACGACCGCAGCGAGCGGGTGAGCGTCGACTTCGTATCGGCCGACTTCTTTCGCATGCTGGGCGTGGTCGTATCGCGCGGCCGCGACTTTCTTCCCTCGGAAGATGTCGGGCCCGGGCAGCATGCCGTCGTCATTGTCAGCCACGACATGTGGCAAAACCGGTTCGACGGCGACGAGTCGATCCTGGGAGCCAAGGTCGAATTGGACCGCAGCCCATACACCGTGATCGGCGTGGCGCCCGAAGAATTCAAAGGCGTGCGACCGTTGTCGGGTGAGACGGATCTCTGGGTGCCTCTCATGCAACATCCGGGGCTGGGTGCGGACAACGTCGCGACGGATCGAGAGGCGCATTGGGTCCGTGTTTACGGCCGGATGCGGCCGGGTGCGACGGTCGACGAGACCACCGCGAGCCTGCGGACGGTGTTCGCGGCGCTCGAGGAGGAATACCCCGAAACCAACCAAGACCGCGGCGTGCTGGCGCGGTCGTTTGCCCGGTTTCCGGCTCAGAACCGTACCGGCGACATGCTGGCTGTCGTCGCGTTGCTGGTTCTCGTCGGCGTCGTCTTGCTGATCATCTGCGGCAACGTCGCCGGTATGATGCTGGCGCGAAGCGCGGTTCGCGAACAGGAGTTCGCGGTGCGCATGGCGCTCGGGTCAGGCAGGGCACGACTCGTTCGACAGCTCATGGTCGAGGCGATCGTCTTGGCCGTTCTTGGAGGGTGTCTCGGGATCGCTGTCGGGTTCTGGCTCACGGGCTTCGCGACGCCGGAGCGTCTGGGCGTGACGATGACGGATGTGAGCTTCCGCCCCAGCAACGCGGTGCTGCTGTTTTCGCTCGCGCTCACGGCGGCGGCGACGCTGGCGGTCGGGATGCTGCCGGCCATCCGTTTCAGTCAGCCGCACCTGCTGGCGTCACTCAAGGACGATGCCGGCGCCGGAGGCAGGCGCGCCGGACGTATCCATCGTTTCGCCGCCTCGGCACAGACCGGAGTCGCCCTGGCCTTCGTCCTCACCTGCAGCCTGTTCGTTCGGGCGATGGACCAGGTCGAACAGCGGGGGTTCGGCTTCGATCCGGAAAATCTCTTGATAACCCGCGTCTATCTCGACCAGGGCGCGCATGGGGCCTTCGACGAAGCGATGTCGGTGGCGGAGCGAATCCGGGATTCAGTCGGGGCGGTGCCCGGCGTGACATCGGTGTCGGTTTCCGACGGCATCCCGCTGGATCTGAGCGGCAACTTCACGCGGGTCGGGCGCGTCGACCACGACCTCGAAGCGGGGGGCGGAGAGCAAGTCGAATTCACCCAGGTGAGCGAAGGCTTCTTCGAGACCATCGGCACGCCGATCCTGCGCGGGCGCGGGTTCGAGAAGGGCGACGATCTGAGCGCGGAGCGCGTCGTCGTCATCACCCAGGATTTGGCGAACATCCTTTGGCCCGAAGAGCAGGCACTCGGGAAAAGGCTGAAGTACGGCTCATCGCGCGCCGTGGATCCGTTCATGACCGTGATCGGGATTGTCGAGCGCATTGCCTCGAGTACGGCCAGGCGCGATGTGCCGAACATCTTCGTTCCGTTGCGGCAGGAGTTCATCGCTTACGAGCGCTACGGTCTGCGGGCCCTGATCGTCATGCGGGGGGCCCTCGAGACGTCGGCTCTGGTATCGCCCATACAAGAAGCGGTCCTGGCAATCGATCCGACCTTGTCGTTTCCGATCATCGTCACGGCGGAGTCGCTGGTGACACGCAGCTTGGGCCCGCAGCGAGCCACAGCCAACATATCGGCGGGGCTCGGCCTGTTGGCGCTCATCCTGGCGGCGATCGGCGTGTACGGCGTCGTGGCCTTTGCCGTTGCCCATCGCACCCGTGAGATCGGGGTCCGCATGGCGATCGGCGCTACCCGCGAGCAGGTCCTGCGCGAGGTCTTCAAGGACGGCCTGCGTCTGGCCGTGCCGGGTCTTGTCGTCGGCGGCCTGCTGGCCGTCGGCACGGCGGTTCTGATGCGCTCGGAGCTGCTCGGGCTCAGCCCCCTCGATCCGGTTTCCTTCGGCGTGTCGGCGGGCGTGCTGCTCGTGGTCGTGGTGGCAGCCAGCTTGATACCCGCCCGCCGGGCGTCGAGCGTCGATCCGATGAACGCGTTGCGGTACGAGTGATATGAAGGTGGCGGTCGCGTGGTCGCGGTCGCAGCACGCGTGGGCGGAACTACGAGGCCGCGCGAGCCTCGGCTTCACCTTATGGGCGACCCGCCCAGCGGGCTAGCCGCCGTTGCGGATCTTCGGATCCTCCTCACCCGGTTGGTCTCCGTCGTTGGTCGCGTGCACCGTGTACTTCCGGCTGCCTTGACCACATTCCTCAAAGTTCTGAAAGTCTGCTTCTCGTGCCTACCCCCTTTCAAATCAGGATCTTTCTTCGTTCGGTAACCGCAGCCGCTCGAGCAGGCGTTCGAGATCGAGATCCCGATACCCGATGGCGTCGAGTTCCGCGACAATCGGAGCCGCCTCGTCGACGCGGCCCAGATGAATGAGGGCCCGCGCCCAGAGAACGAGAACACCGAGGTCCTCGGCCCCGACGAGCAGCGGCTCGAGGACCCCGGCGGCGAGCTGCCAATTCGTTTCCGCAATCGCTCTATCGCCGCGCTGGGCGTGGATCCGGCCGGCCAGCAAGTGTGCGTCGCCCAGTAGCCTCTGCGCCGACCCGTCGGCGGCGTTGTACTCGAGCAGCGTCGCAAGGGCGTCGCGCGCGGCTTCGGCCTCGCGGAGTGCCGCGCCGAGGTCACCGCCTGTCACCAGCGCGCTGCCGAACCTCATCCGCGTCATCGCCAGATCATGTTGCCATCGGGCGTTGCTCGGATCCGAAGCCCCCAGATCGCTCAGCGAAGCCACGCTGGCGCGGAGAATCTCCGTCGCCGATTCGATATCGCCGAGCGCGTGGAGCTCGCGACCGATCGACGACCGGGCCGCGGCCAACCCACGGCGCCACTGTGTGTTCGTGGGGTCGCCCTCGGTAAGCGCGACGAGGATCTCTTCCGCCACGCGGTTGTGCCCCAGCGCGCCTTCCGTCTCGCCCGTGGTGTGGAGAAGGGTCGCAACAAGCTGGTTGCTGGCAGCCAGTTGCCGACGCCATTCGGCCTTGCCGGCATCCGCCCCCACCAGGCTCTCCTTTATCGCAAGGTCAGCCATAAAATGCCGCAGCGCCTCGTCGAGGTGCCCTTGGTTCTGGAGCACAAGGCCCACGGCGTTGTGCGAGTCGGCAACGTCGAGTCGTATGTCGAGGTTGTCCGGATCGGCGTCGGCGATCTGCTGTTCGATCGCAAGGCAGAGCTCGAACTGCTCGAGCGCACCATCGAGGTCGCCTTGTTGCTGGCGAACGAAGCCGATGCTGCTGTGGGCATAGCCGCGCTCGAGCTGGAAGTCGAGGTTGTCGGGGTCGATGGCGACCAACCCCTCCGCAACCTCCAGATAAGCGAAGAACTCTTCGAGAGCGAGCTCCAGGTCCTCTCGCTCCCAGTGTACGTATCCCAGCCAGAAATGGATGGCGCCGAGCCCCACCTGCCAGTCGGTGCGCTCGGGGTGGGCGGCGACGACCCCGCGAGCCAACTCGAGCGCCGGTTCCAACGCTTCGGCCGCCTCGTCGAGGCTGCCCTGCGCGAACCGGACTTCGCCGATCTGGGTAAGCGTGGTCGAGAGGCTGTATCGTTCCGCGGCCGTGAGCTCCTCGGGTGTCAAGGTGTCGAAGTACTGCAGCGCCTTGGCGCCGACGTCGTCGAGAATGTCGAGGCGTCCGACGGGCTCGAGCTTCCCGCGCAGGTCGCCGATCATGAAGCCGATGAGGTCTTCGGCCTGCGCGCGACGCTGCTGTGCCTGTGTGCGCGCTCGCGTCGCTTCGATCGCAAGCCAGGTGCTGGTCACCAGGCCGATCACCAGGACAATGAAGACGGCGGCGACGGCGCTCAGGGCACCCTTGTGCTTACGGGCGAACTTTCCGAGCCTGTAGCTGAGACTGGGAGGCCGCGCTACTACCGGCTCGTCGTCGAGGTGGCGGCGAATGTCGGCGGTGAGCTCGGAGGCTGACTGGTAACGACGATCGGGGTCCTTGTCGATCGCCTTCATGACGATCCAGTCGAGATCACCGCGCAGCCGGCGACGCAGCGTCGCCACGTCGGTCCGTCTGCGCGCTGCGACCCGGCCCGAATCCTCGCCCAGAGAAATCACCCGGGCGCTGAGCGTCGACGGCTCATCATCGCGAATCATCCGCAGCATTTCGTCGAGTGCGGCACCACGCAGCGCGTCGCGGTCGAGGGGCAACATACCGACCAGCAAGCGGTACAGAACAACGCCGAGCGAGTAGATGTCCGTTCTCGTGTCGATTTCGCCGAGGCGGGCGCCGGCCTGCTCCGGGCTCATGTATTCGGGCGTCCCCATGACCGCGCCCACTCGCGTGAAACTGGTCTCGCCGGTGTTCGCGTCGCCCGTCGCTTTGGCAATGCCGAAATCGATCACGCGCGGAAACGGACCGTCGTCGCCGTCCGATACGAGGACGTTCGTAGGCTTGATGTCGCGGTGAATGATTCCTTTTTGGTGGGCATGCTGGATGGCCCCGCAGACCTTCGTGAAGACATCCAACCTTTGCCCGATGCCCAGCTTGCGCTCATCGCAAAACCGCGTGATCGGAACCCCTTCGGCGAGCTCCATGACGAAGTACGGACGCCCTTCAGCGGTCGAGCCGGCGTCAAACACTTTGGCGATATGGGGATGATTCATGATCGCCAGGCTCTGACGTTCCGACTCGAAACGCGCGACCACCTCGCCAGTGTCCATCCCCAGCTTGATGACCTTGAGCGCCACGGTACGTTGTACCGGCTCGCTCTGCTCGGCGAGGTACACGCTCCCCATACCGCCCTCACCGAGCAAACGGAGGACCTTGTAACCGCCGATCTCATCAGGCAGCGGAGCGCGGCCGTCGAAACCCGAGGTCGAGGCATGGCGCCGAGTAGGCTCGCCGGTCAGCGAATCCATGGTGGGAGCCTCGGAGTCCTCGTCGCGCCGACGGTCGTTCATCCCCGCCGCAGCCGTTCGAGGTGAGCTTCGTTGGCCACTGTCGGCCTCCGTGGGCGGTGAGCTGAGCGAAAGGACCTCGGCCGCACTCTACATCCGGCTGCTGCCGATAACCACAGGGCCGCGCGGACAACGGCGGAATGCTGGCAATGCCTGCCGGCGGCATCCGTCAGCGGCCTCTACTTCACCCACCCGGAGGCCCGCTCCTTCAGCCTCGGCAAGATCGACCGCGAGAGCGACAGGCGTTCGAGCGCGATGCCCATGTTGACAGCGGACGCTCTCGGACCGAGACTGCACGAGTTGCAGAATTCCCCGTTTCTTCCCGGCCCCGGCCGGCGCCTCAGGAGGACGGTTACCGTGCACACTCGCTCGTCTCGTCTCGCCCTGGCTTCCGTCGCCCTCGCGGCAACGCTTTCCCTCTTCGGTCCGGTTGATCTCGCCACCGCACAGTCGCCGGAGCTGTGGGCCGAAATGCACTGGCGTTCGATCGGTCCCACGCGGGCGGGGCGCACCCGCGCGCTGGACGGCGTGCCGAGCCAACCGAACGTCTTTTACATCGGCTTCGACAACGGCGGCGTGTGGCGCTCCACGGATTACGGTTCGACCTGGGTGCCGATCTTCGACGACCAGCCCACCGGCTCGATCGGTGCCATCGCCGTGGCCCCGTCCGACCCGAACGTGATCTACGTGGGCAGCGGCGCCGGCATCATCCGTCCCGACCTGTCGACCGGTGACGGCATGTACAAGTCCACCGACGCCGGCGCCACCTGGACGCACCTCGGGCTGCGCGACAGCCAGATGATCGCGGACATCGTCGTCGACCCCGGCAACCCCGACCGTCTGTTCGTCGCCGCCCTCGGCCATCCCTATGGCCCCAACGCCGAGCGCGGAATCTTCCGCTCCACCGACGGCGGCGCCACGTTCGAGAAGGTGCTGTACCGCGACGAGTACACCAGCGGCAACGACGTGCTGTTGGATCCCTCGGACCCGAACACCGTCTACGCCACCCTGTGGCAGCAGCAGCAGAGCTTCCGTGAGAGCGGCGAGTTCGGCGGCTCCGGCAACGGCATTTACAAGTCCACCGACGGCGGCACCAACTGGCGGCCGCTCACCGAAGGACTACCGAGCGTCATCGAGGCGAACCTGGCACTGGCGCCCTCGGACCCGCGCGTTCTGTACGCCATGGTGGCCGGCACGCCGAGGGCACAGGCCGGCGAGGGCCCGGGCCGCGACGGCGGCACCACCGGCGTCGTGGGCTTCTACAAGTCCACCGACGCGGGCGAGACCTGGATTCCCGTGGACGTGCCCGCGGGTCCCGTGGGAGCGGCCACCGAGCATGTCGATACCCGGCCGCTGCGGCGCATCGGCGGCGGCGACCTTCCCACCGTCACCGTCGATCCGAACGACCCGAACGTGGTCTACAGCGCCACCGTGGTGATGTGGCGGAGCGAGGATGCCGGTGTCCACTGGTCGGCGGTGCGCGGCGCTTACGGCGGCGACGATTACCAGAAGATCTGGATCAACCCCAACGACCCGAAGATCATCCTCGCGGTGTCGGATCAGGGCGCGGTGATCTCCGCCAACCGCGGCGAGTCCTGGAGCAACTGGTACACGCAGCCGACCGGGGCCATGTACCACGTCACCGCCGACAACGACTTTCCCTACCGCCTCTGTGGCGGCCAGCAGGACTCGGGCTCGGCGTGCGTGAAGAGCCGCTCCGACGACGGCATGATCACCTTCCGCGACTGGCACCCGGTGCAAATCCAGGAGTACGGCATCGCCGCGCCCGATCCCCGCGACCCGGACATGGTCTATGGCAGCTCCCGTTCGGACGTCTCGGTGTACAACCGGCGCAGCGGCCAGAGCACCAACGTCGGGCCCGACATGGGCCCGCGGGGCGGCCCCTTTAACCGCAACGTTCGTACCATGCCGATCCAATGGTCGCCGGTGGACCCGGACCTGCTGTTCTACACATCCAACGCGGTGTGGAAGACCGAGGACCGCGGCAATTCCTGGTCACGCATCAGCCCCGACCTATCGCGCCCGACCTGGGAGGTGCCGGCGAGCGCCGGCAAGTACGCGTCCGGCGTCGAGCCGTCCGCCCAGGGGACGATCACCGCGTTATCGCCGTCGCCCCGCGACGTGGACGTGCTGTGGGCCGGCACCGACGACGGCAACATCCAGGTCACCATGGACGGTGGTGCCAGCTGGCAGAACGTCACCCCGCCGCAGATCCGCCCCTGCACCCGCATCTTCAACATCGAGGCCGGCCACTTCGATAACGGCACCGCCTATGCGGCCGCCAACACGATGCGCATCGACGACATGAACCCGCACTTCTGGCGCACCCACGATGGCGGCGCCACCTGGACCGAGATCAACACCGGTATGGCTCCCGGCGCGGTCGCCAACTCGATCCGCGAGGATCCCCGCAAGCCGGGGCTGCTGTACGCCGCCACCGAAACCCAGGTGTGGGTCTCCTTCGACGACGGCGACCACTGGCACTCCCTGCGGCTCGACATGCCCGCCGTCTCGGTTCGCGACATCCAGGTCAAGGATGACGACACTTGCATGTGCTCGGACCTGGTCGCCGGCACCCACGGCCGCGGCTTCTGGATCCTCGACAACGTGACGCCGCTGCGTCAGGTCACCGAGGCGCAGGCGGCGAGCGTCGCCTATTTGTTCGAGCCCGCCACCGCGGTCCGCGTACGCCACGGCATGAACGATCCGACCGAGTGGACGCCGGAGCTGCCGGCGGGCGAGAACCCGCTGCCGGGAGGGATCATCGACTACTACTTGGCGTCGGACGCGACCGCGCCCGTCACGCTGGAGGTGCTGGACGCGGACGGGCAGGTGGTGCGCTCCTATTCGAGTGACGACCCGGTGATCGAGCCGGATCCGGCGCTCGATCCCGAGGCCTACGACGAGATCTGCCGCGCCGACCCCGGCGCCCCGAACTGCAACGTGCCGCTGTACTGGCCGGCGCCGCAGATGACGCTCTCGACTCGGGCGGGAATGCACCGTTTTGCCTGGGACCTTCACTACGAGCCCATCGGCGAGGAGCCTCGGGCAGCCAGCCGCGAGGGCGCGGTGCCCGGCCACACCTACCCGTCGGTGAACACGCCGTGGGCGGCCCCGGGTGAGTACACGGTGCGCCTCAACGTCGGGGGAAGCGCCTTCACGCAGCCGTTGTCCCTGCGCCTCGATCCGCGCGTGGAAACACCCGCCGCCGACCTGGAACACCTGGCGACGCTCTCGCGCGAGATGTACGACGACGCCATCGCGGCCCACGCCGCCTACGAACAGGCCCGGGAGCAGCTCACCCGCCTGGAGGCCCAGGCCGACGCGGCTAGCGCGGCGCTGCGCGAGGAGCTCGAGACCCTGGCACCCGCGCCGCGGGCGGGCGGATTCGGCGGCTTCCGGCGCGCGGCTCCTTCGGGCCCACCGACCCTGAACGGGGTGAGCGACTCCCTGATGAGGGCGGCCATGTCCATGCAGAGCGCCGAGGTGGCTCCGACAGAGCGGCAGGTGGCCGCGTGCGACGACGCTCGCGAGCAGTACCGTCAGTTGATGGAACGCTGGGAGGCATTGAGGCTGCGGGCCGGCCGCGAGCGTAAGTAGAGCAGGAGCTATCGACAGATCTTTACGCGCGCCGGAGTCGTATCCGCCATGGCGCTGATCGCCATCGGCTGCGCCGGTGCCGGTAAGGCGCATGCCCGCCTGCGGGGCACGCTCTTGTTGACGAAGGACCGTGACTTCCAAAAACCGCTGCAATGGCGCGGTCTGGGGCCGGGTCGAGACCCGGCGGTAGTTCACAAATCTTCACCGCGGAGCGGGTTGTACCAGCGGAGGCCCGGCAAGCGCCCGAAGTCCGTGTCGTTGGAATGCAGCTCGGCCTGGTTCTCGATGGCGAGTGCTGCGAGGTGCAGATCAGTGGTCAGGCGGCCGGCGGTACCGGTCGCTTCGGTGAGGACGGTGAACGCGTCGAGGTGGCGCGGGCCCGGTACCAGGATCTGAGCCTGGGGCTGTGCGAGCCAGTCGCGGATATCCGCAATGGCCAGCGCAGGGGAGAGCGGCTCGATCAGAACCGCGCGGCTGGTCATGATCCGGACGTAACCCATCATCACCGCCCAGGCGATGCCGACCGATGCCGAGCCCGACAGGCTTTCCTCCCACCAGCGGCGCGCCGGCGCGTGCTGCGGCGCGTCCTCGTTGTAGGCATACACCAGCAGGTTGAGATCAGGAACGATCATCGTTTCCCGAGTCGTGCACCACGCGGTCGCCGAAGCTCTCCAACTCGAGGTCGTCGACGAGTTGGTTGAGCTTGCCGATGTCGATACCGGCGCGAAAACCGCTGGAGTGGGGGCGGACCTCGAAGGTCGGAGAGTCGCCGGCCGGTTTCGCCCCCGTCGACAGGCCACGACGGAGGGCATCATTCACGACAGCCTTGAAGCTGCGGCCGCTGCGGTGTGCGAGCTGGCGGAGCTCGTCGGCGATGTCGTCGTCGAGAGTGAGCGTCGTACGCATGGGAACATCATGATGTTAATGAAATAAGATGTCAAGATGTCAGGGAGTTTCGAGTCTTCCTCGAACTCGGATTCGCCCATCTCGTGCATCAACCAGCGCCGCCCCGCGGGTGAGCCCCACCCAAGAAGGCGCCGCCGACAGGGGCGACCTTGGTCGAGGCCGTGAGTCAGATACTCGCATCGCAGGTGCGCAACGGACCGGGCCAGTCGAGCAGACGCCGGTCCGCCGTCACCAGTGTGGCGCCCGCGAGCGAAGCGGTGGCGACGATGATGCGGTCCGCCGGATCCTGATGAAGGCCGGGCAGCCCAGCGGCGGAAATCCCAATGCCGCCGTCGATCGGAACCTCGAGCAACCCCCACCCGAGCAGCTCGGCTCGCCACGCCTCCGGCGGTTGTCGCAGGCCGATTCTCCCCTTGCCGTGGAGCATGCTGACCTCCCAGAAGCTGATGGCCGACACCGCCAACTGTTCCTCGGCCAGCGCGACATCGGCCAGTTGTCGCGCCTCCGCACCGAGGCGATCCGACCCCTCCGTTAGCCAGATCAACACGTGCGTGTCGAGCAGCGTCACTTGCTCGCTTCCCAATCGACCTCGATGGGCTCGAGGATGTCGCCGCGGATCTCGATAGATCCCTCGAGTGCGCCGAAGAGCGTGTCCGGCCGGCGGTGATACGGCACGAGCCGGCCAACGGGCTTGCCGTTCTTCGTAACGACGATCGGCTCCCCGGTCTCGGCTACCTCATCCATGAGCTTGAGACACTTGGCCTTGAATTCGGATGCTTTGATGGTTCTCATGAGATTCTCGCGAGCCGGGGGGCGAATATGACCATGGTCATGACCATGGTACTGTCATTTCGGGCCCGGGCCAACCACGATCAAGACGGACCGGTTAGGGTCCTGCCTGAATGGGACGGTCACGGAGTAGCCGCGTTCTTAACTCACCACGCGACTAAGGGAGTAGGAGCCGGCGACCCCTCGCTCGGTGACGGGGCGATTCGCATTGGCGAGAGACGCGCCGCCGGACCTGCGGTTGGTCTTCCGATGCTACCGTTGATGGGCACACTAGGGTCTCGACGACGCTCCCCTTTTCTTGGACGAGAATAGTGCCCGGCAGATCGATCGCCCCATTTGCCATCGCGGCGTCCCTGACGGGTGCAGTGCTCCTGACGAGCGCGTTGTCGTCGGCGCAACAGGCCGCGCCTCCCACGGCGCCGCAGAGACCCGCCGCCCGACGCGCACGGGTACGCCGGGACCGAGACTCTCGCCGGGCGACGTGACCGTCTATCCGAGCAGCGTTTCTCTCTACGACCCGGGCGCATTGCGGACCCTGTTCCTCGAGTTCGAGCACGACGATTGGGAACAGGAGCTGGCGGCCTTCTGGCACACCGATGTCGAGATCCCCGCCACGCTCACGGTGGACGGCACGACGTATCGCGACGTCGGCCTGAGCTTCCGCGGCAACAACTCCTTCACGGCCGTGCCCGACGGGCTGAAGCGACCCCTCTCTCTCACGGTCAACTACATCCACGATCAAGACCTGCTCGGGCACAACTCCCTCAATCTGCTCAACTCGAGCCAGGATCCTACGTTCCTGCGTTCCGTGCTGTACCTCGATGTCAGCCGTGACTACATTCCGGCGCCGCAGGCCAACCTCGTGCGCGTCGTGATCAACGGCGAGAGCTGGGGCGTCTATGTGAATCAGC
>CAYSHI010000051.1:0-3487 GCA_964430745.1 uncultured Acidobacteriota bacterium
ATGGGCGGTCGCGCCTTACAGAACACGTTTAGGGAAAAACGCTGAGGGGTTACCCGACCACAATACCGACAACCGCCATGGCTGTGAGAGAGAGGATGAGCAGGAGAAAAGTGATCACAATCATGACGGCGTGCCAGTTGCCGTAGTTGAGCGTGTAACCGATCCCGAACCTCTTCTCGACCATGATGGACGGATCTTGTCGGTCGACGTAGAACACGCCCCAGACCCAG
Source organism: uncultured Acidobacteriota bacterium (assembly GCA_964430745.1). Classification (GTDB taxonomy): domain Bacteria; phylum Acidobacteriota; class UBA890; order UBA890; family UBA890; genus CBDCGW01. Next base: position 231 of record CAYSHI010000051.1, read on the forward strand.
CGGGCGTTGTCGGCAAGTCCGCCGGCCAGGGGTCGGTCGACGGAGCTCCCCTCTTTGAGCGCCCCTCCTTGACCGTGGTGCCGCAGCAAGTGGATCAAACCCCCGACCATGAACAGAAAGAAGACACCGGCGGCCACCCACACGCCGGCCCCGACCGAGGGTATCTGCGAGAGCTGCACGCGAGTCAGCTGAACCGAAAGGAGCGTCAGAGTCGTGCAGATAAGCAACGCCATGCCGCTGAAGAGGCGCGCGTTGGTTGCCCGAAAGGCCTCTTGGGCCTCCGGCGAACGGCCACCGCGCCCCTCGCGTACCGAGAGCTTGGCGCCGCTCATCAGCACCGCCAGCAACGCGTAGAACGACGAGATGATGAGGTTGACGGCGGGCACGAACGCGACGCGTGCAATCGACTTCTCGCTCGAACCCTCCGCGGAGCCGAGCGTCGCCGCAAACGAAGGGATCCTGTCGGGCATCGCCTCGTAGCTACCCAGGGCGTAGGCGATGGTCGCAAGACCCATGACAAGACACACGCCGAGCGCGATGCGGGCGACGACCGCTCCCCCTGGGGGGTCGCCCCGAAGCGGCGCCGCGGCGCGTACGGCTTGCCGTGAAGCCGCGTCGGGGGCGAGCTCGCGTGCCTCGCCGTGCAGTCGCAGGTAGAGCCCGAAGCTGGCGAGCAGCAAGACGGCCGTCCCGGTGAGATTCCCGGTAACCGGCCATCCCGCGGCGCTGATCCCCAGCCCCACGACAAGCGCCGCGCCCATGAGCGAGAGGCAGCCACGCCTCCATCTGGCCACGAGTCGCCGGCCGTCGCTCCCCTCGGTGCGGTCCTCGCCGACGTAGACGCCGAACAACAGCCCTTTTCGAGTGATGCGCGGATACAGCAGGAGGATTCCGCCGACGATGGACACGCGGATGATGAGAGCCACATTCGCTACGATCGCTTCGGTCATCGTGTCTCGTCTCCTTTCAACCGTCGGCGCCCAAGAACTCGTGCAGCGCGACCCTCGTCGCCTCGTCGGTCGCCATTCCGGCCTGTCGCAACCGAGCGAGCGTCGAGCGCAACTCCTCGACCAGCTTGTCGCGCCTCTCCTGCTCGACCTCCTCCGCCGGCGCGGCAACTACGACTCCCGCGCGGTCGCGTATGACGAGAAAGCCCTCGCTCTCGAGCAGCCGATAGGCGCGGGCGACCGTGTTGAGGTTGACGCCGAGGTCGCCGGCGAGGCGTCGCACGGAGGGGAGCGCCGTTCCTGGACCCAGGGCGCCCGCGGCGACGAACTGTCGCACCTGGTCGGCGACCTGTTCGTACACCGGCTCCTCGCGTTCGCGGTCGATCGTGATGGTCAGCATCACCGGAATTGTATACCGATCCGTATACAGAAACCAGATCAGTGGGTCCGAAATAAGTCAGCGGACCGATTGTGCGACGGGGTTGACGAGGATTCTCGATATCATATGATATCAATATCACCTGATATCAATTAGAAGAGGGCGGAGATGCCGATCAAGAGCCCCATGAAGCTGCAGTGGTTCCACATTCTCTTGTCGCTGGCGGAGGGGGATCTCCACGGCTATGCCATTCAACGGGCGGTGTTGGACAGGACGGACGGAGAAATGCGCCTGTGGCCCGCGATGCTCTACCGGTCGTTGGCTACACTCGCCGATGAAGGCCTCATCGTGTCCACCGAGGTTCCGGACGACGATGCTCCGGATGAGCGGCGCCGCTACTACTCCCTGACCGCGGCAGGCAGGCAACGCCTGAAGGTCGAAGCCGAGCTGATGTCCGGTTGGGTCGAGGCGGCTCGCTCCGTCGAACAGTAGCGTCCTGAGTCAGAAGTTCGTCACCACAAAAGGCAACGAAGTTCTGACTCAGAACACTAGGAGATCACCAAGGTGCGTCAGCACATACGCGTCTACCGTGCCCTGCTGCTGCTGTTCCCACGGCGGTTTCGCCGGCAATGCGGCTCGCAGATGGAGCGTCTGTTCGACGCCATGTGGCGGGAACGACGCGAGGCCGCTCGCTTCGGCGGCACGTCGTGGCTCACGTTCTGGCTGCTGGCCGTCCGGGACGTCACGCGAGAGGCGACCCACGCCCGGTTCGAAGCCTCCGAACGCTCTTTGTACCCATCAAACCCGCTCCCCGCTGCGAGGTTATCGATGGACAAGCTCGGCGCGGACTTGCGCTACGCCTTCGGCTCACTCCGCCGCAGCCCCGGCTTTGCGGCGATCGCCATCCTGACGCTCGGCCTCGGTATCGGTGCGACCACGGCGGTGTTCAGCGTCGCCGACGCCGTTGTGCTGCGGCCCCTGCCCTACCCCGATCCGCACGAGCTGGTGGCCGTCTTCGAGATCGACCACGAGACCGGCGAGGAGCAGGACACGTTCGCCGGCGCGAACTTCGTCGACTGGCGGGCGTCGAACACTTCGTTCGAGGAGCTCGCGGCGGTTCGCACCTTGACCCGAACCATCACCGGCCAGGGGTATCCACGCCGCATCAATGCCGTTTCGGTAACAGCGAACTTCTTCGCCGTTTTCGGCATCGACGCGCGCCTCGGTCGCGTGCTCTCGATGGCCGAGGACCCGCCCGGTAGTGAGCCGGTGGCGGTCCTCAGCCACGCCTTCTGGCAGGCCGAGTTCGGCAGCGAAGCGGACGTCCTGGGCGACGCAATCACCCTCAACGGAACGCCTTACACCATTGTCGGCGTGATGCCGCCGGGCTTCCAGTACCCTCCCCGGCGGGAACCGACTCACGTCTGGACGGCGGCAAAGGGCCGTGTGCCGGACCCTCCGTTCGACTTCGGCGGCGACCCGGCCGAAGATCGCGGGGCCGGCTATCTCCGCGGCGTAGCCCGGCTGGCCCAGAGCGTATCGCTCGATGAGGCGCAAGCGGAGATGGCGCTGATCGCGGAGCAACTCGCGCGCGAGCATCCGGAAGAAAACTCGAACGAGGGAATCAATGTGATGCCGCTGGGCGAGGCGATCTCCGGAGACGTTCGCCCGCTACTGTTCGTGCTACTCGCGGCCGTAGGGCTCGTTCTGCTCATCGCCTGCTCCAACGTCGCCAACCTGCTGCTGTCCAAGGCGGCGCGCCGCGAGCAGGAATTCGCCATGCGCAAGGCCCTCGGAGCGAGCCACTGGCGGGTCGCTCGCCAGCTGCTCACCGAGAGCATCGTGCTCGCAGGGCTGGGCGGACTGCTCGGCGTCATCGTGTCGCGGTACGGAACCAAGGCGCTGGTCGCGCTGGCGCCCAGCAATCTGCC
>CAYSHI010000052.1:0-16022 GCA_964430745.1 uncultured Acidobacteriota bacterium
CGCGGCGAAGCCGCTCAACAACCCGCACTTCACGCGAAGGGCAGTATCGTGATCTCGCCCCTCCCGTGAACCTCAGACGCGGCGCCAGACTCGACCGCTCCCCACCCCGAGTGGTCCTCCGTCGCCACGAAGGTGTGAACAACGTGCTGAGAATTCACAACTAGCGCAACCACGGCGCGGCTACTCGAGGCGTTGGACGAATTCCGCGATGGCGGCGACGGCCTCGGCGTCGTTTTGCTCCTGGGTGCGGCCCGAAGACTTGCGCGGCTTGAACGAGTGGTCGCCGTCCTCGAGCCAGGCGAATTTGATGGCGTCGGACAGCCGATAACTCTCGACGTCTTCCGGTTTGCCGAACGGGTCGCGCGTTCCCTGCACGATGAGCGTCGGCGTTACGAGCTCGGACAGGTGCGCCGTGCGCAGCTTGTTCGGCTTGCCGGGCGGATGAAACGGGTAGCCGAGGCACACGAGTCCGCTGACCGCAGCCTCGTCCGCGATCATGCTCGCGACGCGCCCACCCATCGATTTGCCGCCGATCACCAGGCGACCGGATCCGTTGCTCGCCTGCTCCTCGATGGCGGAACGCCAGGTGTCCATGAGAACGGGAAGGCGATCGGGGCCGCTGCGCTTGCCGGTTTCTCGCCGCCGATGCATGTACGGGAACTCGAAACGGACGACGCGGAGTCCCTCCTCAGCCAGCCCATCGGCGAAGGCCTGCATCGACTCCGAGTCCATGCCGGCGCCGGCGCCGTGAGCGAGGAGGATCGTCGTCCCGGCGTCCTCGGGCCCGTCGGTCAGTACGTACATTTCCTTATTCGTAACGCAACGCCGAGACCGGGTCCACCCTTAATACTCGCCGTGCCGGCAGCCAGCTCGCCATCAGCCCGACCACCAACAGCAACGCCGGAACCCCCACGAAGGTCACCCAGTCGGTCGTGCTCACGCCGAACAGCAGGCTCGCGAACATCCGCGTGGCGCCCAGCGACAGCAGGACACCGATGCCGATGCCGATCCCGACCAGCACCATGCCTTGCCACAGCACCAGGCGCATGACGTCGTTCCCTTGCGCGCCCAGCGCGACACGAATACCGATCTCGCGGCTGCGCTGATTGACCGAGTACGACATCAGCCCGTAGGTGCCGATGAGCGCCAACACCAGACCGAGCGCACCGAGCGTGCCCAACATTCCGGCGATCACGCGCGACTGCTGGAGGGCGTTGTCGAGTGTTTGCTCGATGGTCGCCGGGTTGGCGGTGGGCATGTCGCGATCGATCTCGCGGATGAGGTCCTGAACCTCGGCGAGAACCGGAGCCGGGTCGCCGTCGGTGCTCATGTGCAGCGACATGAACCCCTGGAACCGTTGCTTCGCCGGCGTGTAGGAGATCGCCTGGACCGGCTGTCCGATCTGGCTGACGACATCGGCAACCACGCCCACGACCTCGATATAGCCGATCTCCTCGGTGATGTAGTGAAAACGTTTCCCGACCGCGTCCTCGTCGGGCCAGAACATCCGCTGGGTGGCCTCGTTGATGATCGCCACGGGGCGCGATTCGGCGTTGTCGAAGGCGGTGAAGTCGCGACCCTGCAGCAGCGGCACGCCGAGGGTGTCGAAATAACCCGGAGAGATGGTCGTCGAGGCGGTGTACTTGCCCTCGGTGTCTTCCCATCCCTCGGGAATCAAGGTCAGGGCGGCGCCGAATCCCAGCGGCGGAGCCGACGCGATGGCCACCGACTCGACCCGGCCCATGGCTGCCGTGCGCTCGGCGACTTCCTCAAAGAACTGCTCGGCGCGCCCCTGGTCGTAGCCCACCCCCGCCGGGTTCATGCCGATGGTCGCGAGCTCGTAGGTCTCGAAACCAGGATCGAGTTGCTGCGCGGCCTGCATGTTGCGGATGAACAGGCCGGCCGAGATCAGGGCTACCAGCGCGAGGGCGATCTCGCCGACGACCAAGGCGCTGCGCAGAAGCTGCTGGCGTCCACTGGAGCTGCCTCCGCGGCCACCTTCGTGCAACGTTTTGGAAAGCTGCGGATTCGACGACTGCAGGGCCGGCGCGAGGCCGAAGAGCACCCCGGTTACCAGCGCCACGGCGAAGGTGAAGGCCAGCACCCGACCGTCGAGTGTCATGTCCATGTTGAGCGGCAGGCCGCCGCCGCCCAGAAGGCCGCCGGCGACGTTGGTGATCAGGTCGCGAGCCCAGAAGGCGATGAGCAGGCCCAGGCCGGCTCCGAGCAGCGCCAGCAGGACGCTCTCGGTGAGCAACTGTCGAACCAGACGGTGACGCCCGGCGCCGAGCGCCAGACGAACGCCGATTTCCTTCTCGCGGGTCGCCGCCCGTGCCAGAAGCAGGTTGGCGACGTTGGCGCACGCGATCAGCAGAACCAACCCGACGACGCCCATCAGGACCCAGCCCATGGTCGTCGCGGTTCCCTGCGCGGTCGGGTTGAAAAGCTGCGTGAACTCCGTCACCTCCGCGCTGCGGTTGCTGTTGACCTCCGGGTACTCCTCCTCCAGGCGCTGTGCGATCGTCTGCACCGCAGTGTTGGCGGCGTCGTGCGAGACACCGGGTTTGAGTCGGCCGATAATGCTCGTCATCAGGCCGGCTCGCCGGTTGTCCGGCCAATCCTGGAAGTTCACCGGAAGGATCTGCGGGTAGCTCATGAAAGGCGTCCAGATCAGATCGGGCTGTAGGCCCTGCACTGTCCCGGAAAAGCCCTCGGGAGCGACGCCGACGACGGTGAACGGAGCGCCGTTGATGGTGACCTTGCGGTCGAGGACGCCGGGATCGGCACCGAACTGCCGCTCCCAGAGACCGTGACTGAGGACGACGACGAGGTGCGTGCCCGGATTCTCGTCTTCTTCCGGCCGAAAGAAGCGACCGAGCGCCGGCTCGATGCCGAGCACGTCGAAGTACTCGTGTGTCACCAGGAAGCCCGGAAGCTGCGTGGGATCGTCTTGACCGGTGAGGATGCCGCCGCCGAAGGAGACCGCGGTCATCTCGTCGAAGACATCGTTCTGGTCGCGGATGTCCTCGTAGTTGAGAAACGACATCGGCAGGAAGCCGCCGAAGCCGCCGACGCTTCCGGTGACGGAATCGGTCATGAAGACCATGCCCAGTGTCGATGGGTCCTCGACCGGTATGGGCGTGAGCAGGAGACCGTTGATGATCGTGAAGATCGTCGTGTTGGCGCCGATGCCGAGCGCGAGCGAGAGCGCCGCGACGGCCGTGAAGGCCGGCCGCTTGGTAAGCATGCGGACGCCGTAGCGGATGTCCTGAAAGAAGTTTTCCATAGTCGAAGCTCCGATAGCGTGCGTGCGTGGTTTCGCCCTGTCAGAGAGCAAGACCCATGCCAGGCGCGTAGCCTACACGGAAAGGCGTCCCCGGGCCTCCCGGGATGCCGCGCGGGGGCGCGGGCGCGATGCGGCGTCCCAATATCGGACACTGCACGGCGGCGTCCCGCCGGCCTCGCGGCTGCTAGAATCGGCCCCATGACCACCCAAGAGCTGATCCGACGCTTTCCCGAGGTCTCGCCGGAGCTCGGCGACGACCCCACGCTCGTGGAGTTCGCCGATACCTTCGGCGACATGCTGGCGGTGGCCTACAAGCCCGGCAACTGCTCCACCGGCTACGACCCGGGAAATCACTTCTATCTGGCGTTGATCGGCCCCTTGAGCTACTACCGGTACGGGTTGGCGACACGCGAGCGGGTCGTCGGCGACATGCGTGCGCTCCTCGATCGCCACGCGGCGGACCCCGAGGGTTTCGCCGGATCGCTGTTGCCGGAACACACGGTCACCACCCAGGTCAAGGGGCCCGACTGCGAGTAGGGGTGCCGGCGGCCGTTCGTCATCGCCTACGACCCGGCTGCGCGTCGTCCGTGTTCCACGATGAAGGCGATCGGCGGCACCATGTTGACCGGATGAAGGCGGGTGTTCGGATGACGGCTGGTCCAGACGCGGAACATCTCGTCGACAAAACCCTGGCCGACCGCCTCGACTCCCTTGAAGTCGATCACCACGTTACGGAAGCGCTCGACTCCCTCGAGCAGCTTCTTGGCCTCGGACCTCGACAAGAAGCGATTGCCGGTCTCGAAGAGCTTGACCACGACGCGACGCCGGGCGAGCTCGAAGGCCTCCGAGGACTGCACGAACACCGCCTCCAGCGAAGCGCCGGTGCGCACGTCGACCTCGAACAGCACGCGTGTTCCCGGCCGCACGTGGGCTGAGGAGACGCCGACATCGTCGAGCTCGTTGTCGATCATCCACAGCAATCCGCCGCTTTCGACCTCGAAGAAATCGGCGATCTTGGAGAGAAGGAAAAGCCCCTCGCCGGAGTGCTCGTCGGGCATCGTCGTGAGCTTGCCCTTGGTCAATTGGCGCAGCGCCTCCATGCCGTCGGCAAGCTCGTTCTCGTGCGCCAGGTGATCGAAAATCCCCTCGCCGTCGTCGATGACCTCGAGGATGAGCCGCTCGTGCGCCCTTCGGAAAAGCACCTCCACGTGGCGGCCGCGGGAGTGCGAGATGGCATTGTCGACGAGCTCGACAACCGCCGTGTGCAGGGCGCGATCGGCGGCCTCCGGCAGCCCCTGGAGCTCGGGCACCTCGGCGCGCACCTGCTCCCAGACCAGCGACTCGTCGAGTCCGGCGATGCGGTAGCGAAAGCGTCTGCGAGGATGCACGCTCCGATAGCGCACCGAGCGCCCGGCGCCCTCACGCACCAGCTCCCCAGCGTCGACCATCGCATGGAGCTGAGCGTGCACCGCCTGGCGTGTCGCCCCCGTGGCGCCCACCACGTTCCGGTTGGCGATGCTGCCCCATTCTGCGAGTAGATCGTCGATCACAGGCCGGATTCTCGATGGTCGCGGAGACACGTGTCAGGTCCTCGTCGAGCGTTAAACGTAAAGTATCGCTCGGAAAAATAGCAATTTCCCCCTTAATCGACAAGTGTTTTGCGTAAACGTAAGGCTTAAATGTCTCCTTAGTGCCAAAATGTTCTGAAACGTCATGTTATCCATATAAACGACAATTTACGCGTGATTTGCCTGCATTATTCCACAGGGAGGCGGCGGGACCCGGCGCCGGAGCAAAGGTGAGAGCGTCCGCAGCGCACCCCCAGCTGGGTCGAGGCTCCGTCAGACGGGCGATGCCTGTCGGTGTTCGACAAGCTCCTCCATGAGCCGGTCGTATCGCGCCGAGACGTGCCGCCAGTCGAACGTGCGTGCGTTCCGCGCCATCTCGGCGCCCATCCGTCGCGTCTCGCCCGGTTCGCGAACAGCTTCGACCAGCCCGGCTACGAGCGTCTCGTGCGAGTCGTAGAGGCTGCGCCGGCGCGTCGCGTCGCGGATCTCCGGGCCCGACAACAGCTCGGGATAGCTGAGGCGGTCGGGCAGAAGCGCGAACGTACCGTGGGCCATGGCCTCGAGAACCGCGATACCGAAGAACTCGTGGTCCGCCGTCGACAGGGTCACGAGCGCCTCGTCGAGCAGGCGACGGTAGTCGTCGGCGGGAGCGAAGCCGCAATGCACGAGACGCTCGCCGAAGGTCGCCGGGGCGTCGGCCAGCGGCGTCGGCGAGGTGCCGAACGTCTGCCCGCAGATGGCGATCCGAAAAGCGGCGCCGCGCTCGGCAGCCTCCTGCAACGCCCGAACCATCTGCGACGGGTTCTTGTCGTACTCCCACCGCTGATTCCAGATCACGAGCGGCGCTTCCTCGCGCTCGATCCGCTCGTTCTGGCGCTCGATCGGCTCGCCCTCGCGCTCCCTCTCGGCGGTGTCCGACGGGGTGTGATCCGGACACTCGATGCCCACCGGGAGCACGATGCTCTTGCGACGCAGCCCTTCGACGCTGCCGAGCTCGTTGTGTTCGGGAAAGTGGCGAAGAAACCGCGGCAGCTCGGCGAACCAGGCATCCCGGTGATAGGCGGAATTGAACGCCACCCGGTCGGCGGCCAGCATCGAGGCGAAGTTCACGAAGGCGTAGTGGTGGTCGCGCTCCCCGAGTTGGCGGCGCATCGGCCCGGTATCCCCGTCGGCGGGGAGGGGATAGGTGAGCTGGTTTTCGTGCATGTACAACAGCACCGGTACGTCGGCCGTGACCTCGCGCGACAGCGCGAGAAAGGTGGTCAGGTCGAGCATGTCGGTGGCGACGATGACGTCGGGTCGCGTCGGCGACTTCATGAAACGGCGGGCCAGCGTCGTCGCGCCGCCGTGCATGCGCCACTTCCAGAAACGATCCGGCAGCGTCAGCAGATCGAACGCGTGCGTGCTGTGGCTCTCGAGACCTTCCGCCCAAGATGCGTGGCTGCCTCCGTGATACGGAGAGACGAGAAGCACCCGCAGGCCGTCGCGGCCGGCCGTTTCGAACGTGGACGGGGTGGCTCGGGCGCGGCCGGGGCCCATCAGTAGCGAAAGCCGGTGCTGAAGTGAAAATGCACTTCCTCGGAGTCGAATCCGTAGGCCACGTCGACCTGCAAACCCACGAAGGCGATGAAAAAGTACATCCCCGCTCCCGCTCCCCGTTTGAACCGGGCATCTCGCAACGAGGTGCCCCAGTCGTACACCGCCCCGGCATCGAAGAAGAAATTCAACCCCACCAATCCCACCGGGGCAGGCGGTGTCAGCGGCACTCGCCACTCCGCGGACAGCAGCGCGATGTTGTCGCCGATGAACTCGCCGGCGTTGTAGCCGCGCACCGTTTGCGCGCCGCCGAGGAAGGGTCGCTCCCAGTCGGGCAACCGCCCGTCGGCGCTGCGGTAGTAAGCCTGCGAGGCGACGATCGTGCGCCCGATGAAGGTCTTGTAGCCGCGCAGATCGACGGTAAACCGGTTGAAGCTGCGATCGCTGTCGAACAGCTTCAGATGGTCCCAGGCCGCGCCGGCGTAGACGGCGTCGCGCGGCAGGACGGTGTCCTGGCGGGTGTCGATGCGGGCGCCGACCCCGACCTCGAGTTGGTTTTCCGAGGCGACGCCGAAATCGACGCTCTCGCCGGTCAGGCCGCCGTCGACCTCGAAGATGCCCCAGCGCTTCGTGCCTTCCACCCAGCCGCCAAAGCGACGGTCGGCGATCTCGTAATGGGGGTTCTCGCGCTGCATGATGCCGAAGCCCCCGTCGATGCGGGTGATCGCCCGGCGGTCGAGGTCGAAGCCGACCTCGGCCGCGGCGTGCCGCTCGCCGCCCCAGGTGAGTGGAAACGAGAGGCGTTCGCCGAGGCCCATCAGGTCGACGGTGGCGAATCGCGCGCCGAAGGTAACGCCGTACTCGTCCGTCCAGGTGAAGACGGGCAGGAACATGAATTTCTCGCTCACGCCCACGTGCTCCTGCACGGTGATCAGGAGGACGACCTCCTCGGGGTGAGAGAACGACAGGTAGCGACGCTGGATTTCTACGGACCCCACGCCTTCGAAGTCCTCGAGCCGCTCGCGGATGAGGGCGAGGGCTTCTTCGTCGAGGGCGTCGCCGATCTCGATGCCGGCAGCCTCGAGGAGGGCTTCGTCGGCGATCGAGTAGTTGCCGTGAAAACGTACGCCGACGATCGTCTCCGGCGCGACGGCCTGAGGCGTGCCCTGCTGCGGTTTTCCGGAGGTGTGCGTGCCGGCGGCGGGTGGTCCGGGCGGCGACGCGCCGCGTTGCGGCGTGATCTCGTCGGCGGCAACCCAGCCCGCGCCGGCAAGGATCGCGGTGGCGATTGTCAGTGCGATGCTCACGTCAGCGCTTCGGCCTGCCGAAGACAACGCCGGCGCCGACCGCGGTCTCCTTGTAGTCGGAGAAATCGCGCGTGTACTCGACGTTGAGCTCGAAGCTCGCCGTGCTCGCGCTGGCGGCGGCGCTGATCTCTCGGGGCAGCCAGATGTCCTCGATGGGCTGGTGCATCACCATCGATGCGCGCAGCTCATCCATGCGCACGAGCCATCGATACGGAAGGAACTCGAAGCCGACGTTTTCGAACGTCCACTTCACGACCTGGTGCTCCTCGGGGATGACGAGCATGGTCACGAGCGAGGTCTTGTCGAACATGTGCTCGAACTCCTCTTCGTCGAAGTCCTCGTCCTCGTCGTCCCTCTTGCGCCTGCCTTCGGTCTCATCTTCTTCGTCGCCGAAGATGTTGGTGGGGTAGTACTCGATCTTCAGTACCTCTCGTCCTTCGAACACCTCGCGGCCGGCGAATAGATAGTTGCCGGGTTCGAACTCGAAATCGAAGAAGCTGTCGCGCTCGATCTGCGCCTCGCTTTTGTCGTCTTCGACGTTGGAGATCCAGTCGAGCTCGGCCTCTTCGCGCTTCTGCTCGTCGACCTCGACGCCGTTGACCTTCCACGGGCTTCGCACGAGGTAACCGTCGCGGACGTACCAGGTGTATTCCTGGTCGAAGCTCTGCAGTGCCGCGATCTCCACGCCCCTGATGCGCAGCTTCTCCATCTCGCTGAAGGTGTAGTTGTAGAGCTCGCTCCAGTTGATCTCGCGCCTCTCGAGAACCTTCTCCATGAAGGCGTCGATCTCATCCTGAGTGGGCGCAATACCGGCGACGACGGGGCCCGAGCCGTCGGGAATCGCGGCGGGGATGCTTCCGGGGAAAGCGGCGCCGAACATCAGCATCAACGCCATCGTGCTCACATAGGTGGAAACATTCCGCATCGCGGGGCTCCGTGCGTTCAGCAGCGTTGTCGGGAAGCCGGGGAGCGTTCCCATGGCCGTTGGCGGCAGCAGCGCGCGGCCCGAGGGACGACCACGCTCATGGTATCAAGACGGCCCCGGGAGCTCCCGGTTTCAGGGCTCCGTCCGATCCTCGACCTGGGGATCATCGGTCGGCTCGGGAAACAGCTCTCCCTGCGGCGCGGGTGTCTGCTCGTCGGCCGGCGCGAAAGTGCTCTCACTCTCGGCGTCGAGTGACCTTGTGGCCTCCGATGCAGGCGACGCGAAATGGGCGACGGCGTTGTACAGCAGTGCGAAGAAGAGCCCCGCCGCGAGCCCGTCGAACGCCGCGTAGGCGGTGCCGAGCAACAGATCGCCGAGACTGCCGTCGGCATCGAAGCCGGGATAGATCGACACCACGAGCGACAGCACGGCGTCCCCGTAGCCGGGGACGAAAGAGTTGATCCCACCGATGACGAAGATGGCCGCACCCCACACGAAGGCGGCACTGACGGCGAGCGCTGCAGGCGACAGCTTCATGGTGAGGGAATCGTGCGTCGGGAGCGGCCGAGGTTCAAGGGTGGCCGCTCGTCGATCGAAGACGGAGAGCTCACGGGAACAGGGGCGGGCGTCGCGCGTGCCATTCGGCGGCGGTCTCGTAGGCGTGCGCGGCGCGCAGTACGGTGGCCTCGTCGAACGGGCGTCCGACGAGCTGAAGCCCGATCGGCAGGCCGGCATCGAATCCACACGGCATGCTCAAGGCGGGCAACCCCGTGAGGTTGAAAGGGCGTGTGAAGAGCGTCATCGCGGCGCGAACATCGATGGGGCCGTCGGCGCCCTCAACGGTGCGCGCATCGCGGCGCGGCGCCGTCATCGCCAACGTCGGGGTCAGCAGCAGGTCGACCTTCTGGAAGACGCGCGCCATCGCGTCCGAGACGATCGCGCGAAGACGCTGTGCCTGCAGATAGGTGTCCGCGCTCACCCGCCCAGCGAGAGCAAGGAAGGCGCGTGTCTGCTCGCAGTAGAGCTCAGGGTGCGACGACAGGGTGCGACGGTGGACGGCGCCGCCCTCCGCGAGAAAAAGCGCGATCGCGGCGGGCCCCACGTGCGCCAGCTCTCGCGGCATGTCGGCGTCGACGCGTTTCGCCCCGAGGTCTTCGAATACCCGCGCCGCTTCGAGCACCGCCTCGGCGACCGGTTGTGTGGCGAGCTCGAGGAACTGAAACGTGGGCACGCTGAACCGCAACCCGCGCACCCCTTGATCGAGGTTCGTGGAGAAGTTGCCCGCCGCCTCGCCGGCGGCGGCGCGGTCGTTGGGATCAGGTCCCGCCATCGCGGTCAGCAACAAGGCGACGTCGCGCACGCGGAGCGCCATCGGGCCGACGTGGTCGAGCCCCCACGCGAACGGCATCACACCGCAGCGGCTGACGCGCCCGTAGGTGGGCTTGAGGCCGACGATGCCGCAGCAGGCCGCCGGGAGTCGGATCGAACCGCCGGTGTCCGTACCGGTGGCCGCGGCGACCATGCCGGCGGCGAGGGCCGCGCCCGATCCCGAGCTCGAGCCGCCGCTCATGTGTGCCGGGTCCCAGGGATTTCTGACGGCGCCGAAGTGCGAGACGGTGCCCGTCGTCCCGGTGGCGAATTCGTGTGTGTTGGTCTTGCCCATCAGCAGGGTGCCGGCGTTGCTCAGCCGAGCGACCACCGTCGCATCTTCGTCCGGAACGTGGTCGCGCAAGAGGGCCGAGCCCGCGGTTGTGCGAAGGCCGCCCGTGGCGATGATGTCCTTGTGGGCCAGTGGGACTCCCGCGAGCGGTCGCGGCCGTTCGCCGGCAGCCACGACTTCGTCGACAATCGCAGCTTCTCGCGCCGCGCGTTCGGGACTCGTCGTGATGAAGGCGTTGAGCGCCGCGTCGCAGGCTTCGATGCGCGCGCGCGCCGCCTCGAGGACCTCGGTCGCCGTCGTTTCGTGGTTGAAGACGTCGGCGACGATCTCTGTTGCCCCACGACACGCGGGCGGCAGCTCTTCGGCGGCCGCGAGAGAATCGGCGTCCCGTGACCGGGATCCGTCGGCCGCCCTTTCATCGTGCGGGTCGGTCCCGTCCGGTCCGTTGATCGTTCCGCCGGCGCTGGTCGCGTCGGCACCGTTGGTCGCTTTGGCACCGTCGGTCGCGTCAGTCGCAGGTTTCGTGGCGAGCGGCGCCAGAGCGGCGAGATCGAAACCGCCCGCGGGGTTGCTCGCCCACGCCGCCGGTCGGAACACGGCGGCCGGCTCCGCGGAGCCCAGATCGAGCGCGTCGAGGCCGCGAAGGCCTTCGAGGAGGGCCTGTTGCCCGGAAGACAGGTCGTCATCACTCATTTCGTCGAGATCGTACCCGAGAAGCGAGCTTCTCGCCGACCTTGTAAGCTTCGCCTGACGTGTGAACTTCGCCGCGGGTCTTGCCGGCCCATCAACCCCTTTCTCGACCATCGTCATGCTCTGGTTGCACCTGCGGAAGCTCAAGAGCGCGGACGGCGCGGCCCGCAGCAAGGCGGCGCATGCCCTCGCCGAGCGCGGCAGCCGACGCGCCGTCGAGCCGTTGGGCCGGGCGCTCGCCGACCGCGACTGGGACGACCGTTCCGCCGCCGCCATTGCCCTGGGCAAGCTGGGGAACGGCCGCGGGGTCCCTTTTCTTGCCGACGGTCTGGGAACCGATCCCGACGTGGACGTTCGCTGCGGCTGCGCCTGGGCTCTCGGACGCATCGGTGGCAAGGCGGTCTTCGAGCCTCTCGGCGCGGCACTCGACGACGACAACGAATCCGTGCGGCGGGTGACCACCGAGGCGCTGGCCAAGGTGGGGACGGCGACGGCGCTCGAGGGTTTGTCGCGCGCGGTTGTCGATCGGCACCACGACGTCAGACTGGCAGCGGTGAAGGGCATCGGGAAGATCGGCAGCGGACGTAGCGCGCCGCAAATCCTCGCTGCTCTCGAAGATCCGGAGTGGAGCGTGCGATGCTCCGCCGCCGAGGGGCTCGCACAGCTCGACGATTCGACGGCCGTCCCGGCGTTGTTGGAGGTGCTCGACGGGGGGTCGCTGTCGGCGAGGTTGGCCGCGGTCGATGCGCTCGGCCACATCGGCGATCCGCGCGCGGCCGAGCCGCTCGTCGCCGTCGTTGCCGGTCACGACGGGGCTTACATTCTGGAGGGCTGCGACCTGCGTTTGCGACGTAACGTTGCCAGATCGCTCGGAGATATCGGTAAGGCCACGGGCTTGGAGGCTCTTCTTCGCCTTGCCGCCGATCGTTACACGGCCGGCGCGGCCGTCGAGGCCGCAATCAAGGTGTTGCGCTGGGACGCCGCCGGCGCCGACATCGGCGACCTTCAGGAGGTTGCCCGGCTCGCCGAGGTCGAACAGGTGCCCTGGGTGGTGGACGAGGTCGAAGAGGCAAAGACCGGGCGCGTCGTCGTCCGAGAGGGGAAGCCCTGGGCGGTCGACGCCGACGACGCGAAGACGGCCGCGCTTGCGGAGTTGCGCCGGCGCGACAATCATTTCGGAGGTTCGAGCACAGTCGATCGCGACGAACGCAGCCATGAGTGAGTAAGATCGGATTCGGCAACGACGACGAGCGCAGCCACGAGTGAGCAAGATCGGCGGCAACGACGGCGAATGGAGCGACGTTTGAGCGAGACGAGGTTCATCGATGACGGCGACGGATTGCGCCGGCTTGTGCGGGATCTCGAGGGCGAGCCGGTGCTCGCCGTCGACACCGAATTCCTCACCGAGAACAATTACTACCCGCAGCTTTGCCTGATACAGATCGGGGCGCCGGGGCTGATGGCCACCGTCGACCCGCTCGCTTGCGAGGATCTGTCGCCGCTCGCCGAGTTGCTCGCGGGCCCGATTCTCATGCTGGTGCACGCGGGGTCGCAGGATCTGGTGATCCTGCGCCGCAGGCTGGGAAAGATCCCCGAGCGCATCTTCGACACCCAGGTCGCCGCCGCCTTCGTCGGCTATGGGCACTCGATTGCTTATTCGCGACTCGTCGAGGCCTGCTGTTCGGTCAAACTGAAGCATTCCCGCGCCTACACGGACTGGGCGCGCCGGCCCCTGCACGACGACCAGCTCGAGTACGCGCTCGACGACGTTCGCTACATGCTGCCGATCCACGAGAAGCTCAGCGCCGCTCTCGACAAGCGAGAGCGACGGCAATGGGCGGAGGACGAGTTTCGCCTCGCCCGCGAGGTCGCGTTGTACGATCCCGACCCGCGGGAGCAATGGCGGAGGCTATCGGGTCGGCGCGCGACACGATCACGTGAGCTCGGCGTGTTGCAGGAGCTCGCCGCCTGGCGCGAAGAAGAGGCTCGGCGCAGGGATCGTCCGCGACAGCGAATCGTGGCGGACCGGGTGCTGCTGGAGATCGGGCGCCGACTGCCGAAGCGGCCCGATGAGCTCGAAGGAATGCGGGGCATGCACCCGCGCGAGGCGAAGCGCTCGGGCCCGGCGATCATCGCCGCGGTCAAGCGAGGCCTGGAGACGCCGGCCGAGGAATTGCCGAAGGTGCGCAAAGGCGGCCGGCTGGACGATCCGCAGATCGCTGTGGCGGCGGCCCTGGCCGATTCGTACATGAAGACGCGAGCCCGCAACCTCGATTTGGCGCCGCAGTTGCTCGCCAACCGTAAGGATCTCGAGGCCATCATCAAGCACATGGCTCAGAACGGAGGCTCGATCGACGAGCTTGCCGCCGCCAACGGCGACAGCTCCGTCCGGCTGCTTCATGGTTGGAGACGCCGCGTCGCCGGCGATGACGTGGTGCGACTGCTTGCCGGCGAGATCGGTCTTCGCGTCAGGGTTCGGGCCGGGGGCGTCGACCTGCTGATCGAGGATCAGGAGGATCCCTCGCCGGATCGCGATTCGTGAGTGAAGCCGAATCTCGCCGCGATCGTCCCTCCTGATTCTTCCGTCCGCTGAGCGGCTATCTGTCCCGGGACCGGGCGCCGCTCTCAGCGATGGGTCCCAGGCCACTGTTCGCGATGGGCGCCGCGGATGTTACCCGCCGCCGCCCCGGCCGCCGCCGACCTTGGCCTTCGCCTTGGCCTTGGCCTTGCCGCCACCGGACCTCGATGCCCCACCGGAGGAGCCCCCTGAGCGCGTGAACCCGCTCTTGCTTACGCTACTCCGGGTGTTGCCGCTGCCCGACGAGGTCACGCCGGAGCTTCCTCCGGAGTTGGAGCGCCGGCCGGATCCGCCGATGTTGTCCCCGAAGATGCCGCCGTCTCGGCTGACCGCTCGCCGTATGGCGCCGCCGATGCCGCCTCCCGAAGAGGGCAGGGGCTCGGGGCGCGGGCTCACGGTGGCGTAGCCCCTGTTCTTGACGACCTTGCCGCCGTACAGGCTACCGCTGGGCGGCACGCGCGGGCTGATGTAGCCGCCGCCGGGGCCGTAATACGGCGGACGATAGCCGCCGCCATAGTAGGGCGAGTAGAAATAGCGATCGCATCCCGGACCGTACGGCCCCCAGAAGGGGCTGTAGTAGCGGCCCCAGCAGGACGGGTAGTAGCCGACGAATCCACCGAATCCGACGTAGGTGCCGCCGTAGACGGAGCCGCCGCCGCCACCTCCGCCCGAGCGTCCGCTGTCGACGATGAAGCGATCCGGAAACGAGATCGCCACCATCAGGTCGATCACCCGCTCTTCGACGCCGGCGTCGGCAAGCCGGATCAGGGCGTCGCCGTTGAGGGCGAACATGGAGTCCGTCTCCAGAACTGCGGCCTCGACGATCTCCACCGGGAATACGTCCGACGCCTCCAGGACGTCGTCGACGGTAAAGGGCCCCGCTGCCGCGGCCCGCGCGGTGGCAGCCTGCACGGCAAGCGGCGTGGCCAGCGTCTGATAGCCGAGCTCCGCGGTTGCCGCATCACCGAGTCGGGCGTACTGGCGCACAACCAACTCGCGGTGCTCGCCGCCGTCGAACGACACGGACTGCAACTCGACCCACCGTTCGGGGTCCGAGAGCATGCTCAAGCCCATCAAAGAGCGCGTCGTGTCGCCGGCGCATTCGGCGCTGACGAAGCTGTGGAGGCGCCGACCGTTGGCCGACCACGACGCCGACTGCTCGCCGGAGCAGTCGTCCTCGGCCAGACCGCGATCGCGGCCGTCGGCGACCACCGTGTTCTGAGCGATGATCTCGTTGTCGAGTTGCGTGGTGAGGTTGACGCCGAGTCCATCGAGCCGCGGCGCAACGCAGACGACACGGCGGCCGGTACTCTCGATCTGCCGATAGTCGACCGCGTCGCCGGTGAGCTCCCAGCAGCCGAGCCACGGAAGCCACCGAGGATCGAGAGGGCCGCTCTGGATCTGGTCGGATGCCGTCGCCACGGGGGGCTCCGACTGCGCCGCCGCCGGGAAGGCGACAACGGCCAGAAGAGCCAGCATCGGGGTCATGCTGAAAATTCTCTTGGCGCTGCACATGGGTCTTTCTCCCTGGGGTGCTTCAAAAGCGGAACGAGACACCGCCCATGGCGCGGAACCCGGCCAGGTCGATGGGCTCGAATCCGACGAACGCGGGCGCCATTTGCCCTTCGGCCCAGCTATATCGTGCCTCGAAGTTGAGCACGAAGCGGGGCGATAGGGAAAAGTCGGCACCGCCAAACACGTGTACCACGGGTTCCCAGCCTTGTGTCAAAAAATGGTCGGTAAAGATGGTGAAGTCCACGAAGTCGACGAAATCGCCGAACTGCTCGTATTGCCACCACAGGATGCCGCCGCCACCGCCGACGTAGGGCACCACGGTGTTCGCGATCCACGCGTAACTACCGACACCGCGACCGCGCTCGATGAGATTGATGCGCACACTCGCGGTGACCGGAGACTGTCGCAGCCGGGTTTGCTGCGTGATGGGCGCGCCGAACTCGTCGACGTAATCGCGGAACTCGGAGACGGGCGAGGAGCTGCTGTATTCGAAGCCGAACACGATGTCGACCCGCTCGTTCACCGACCAGCCGAAGTCCATGCCGAACAGGCCCGAGGTAAAGCTGCCGGAATCGAGCGTGAGCAGCTCTTCGTTGAACGAGTAGATGTCGCTGTCGCCACGGGGTACGTAGACACCGGCTTTGATGACAAAGAATCCGCGCGGGGCGCCGAAAGCGAAATCACCCGTCGTGCCGGGGTTCTGGCTCTGGGGCTCGGGGTCGTCGGGCGAGGGCAGGGCGAAGGCCGGCTGCGGCGACATCGCCGCGAACATCAACGCCACGACTGCCGAAGCGACGCTGAGACGATGGCCATGGGTGAACAAAGCCCGGGTCAGTCGACGGGAAAGCTTCTGACGACGCATGCCCCACCTCCAGATTCCTGTGAAGCCGCCTTGGCGGCCCCGGTTTGGGAGCGTGATCTGGAACCACCCTAAAGTAGAGCAAGCGCCGTGCCAGA
>CAYSHI010000053.1:0-6755 GCA_964430745.1 uncultured Acidobacteriota bacterium
AACACACGCGAGAGGACAGCATCGAGATCACGCCCCTCCCTCAGATCTGATGCGCCGGGTTGGACGTGCCACGTCTCGGAGCCGGCCGGCCGAGACGACTCCCCGTGCCAACCATGGAACGTTGGCGGCGACTCGAAGGGAAAATTCTCCGGCGCCCGTAGGCGGCCGAGCGCGAGTGCATGAAGCAAGGTAGGAACCGTGCAGACACGCTGAACGCGCGGGCACCGGAGAATTCTCCCCTGAGCCGGAAGACGGCGGAGCCGGCTTTCGGGGGATGCCGAGGCCTCGTCGTCGTCTCGCTGCTGGTGCCCGAGTAGTTACTCCGTACTCATTCGGCCGGGCGGAGGTGTCGGTGGGCAGCGCGCGTTCAGCGGGTCACAGAAGTAGCTGCCTGCCGCCAGGCAGTAGCGCTCGGCCGCACATGCTGCCTGCCGATACCTCCGGCGGACGGCGGTGGGTGACACGGCTATCTCAGGGAGAAAGGCTCGCCGGTTTGGGTACGTTTGGGCAGGGAGCCCCGTCTTGGCGGGATCGATGCAGAGGGTCGGGGCGGGGCAGTGATGCCCTGTAGCGTGTATTGCGATCCGCAGACGCGGCGAAGCCGCTCGAGAGCCCGCACCTCACGCCTAAGGGCATCGCTGCCACGCCCCGACCCGCCTAGCACCAAGGTTCCTGCCTGATAAAAGCCCTCTCCCGCCATCCTCTGTCGCCGGGCACAATGAACAACCTTGTGAGAACTAACAGCTAGGCCGTCCTGACGTCGATGCCGACGCGTGGCTAGGCGGATTCTTCCGCGTCGAAGAACGGCGCCCACTTCTCGTCGGGAGATGCCGGGGTTATCAGGCTGACGATGACAAGCAGGCTGACGGACACCAGCACGGCCGGGATGACAACGTAGTCGCTGCTGGCGAAATCGAACTCTGTGCCGCCCAACGTCATGGTGAAGTTCGTTCCCCAGCGCGACATCACGACAAGTCCGACAACCGCGGCCATGCCGCCGGCAATGCACGCGACGCCACCCTGTGGCGTGACGCGTTTCCACAGAAACGCCGCCAGCAAGGCGGGCGTCAGGCTGGCTCCGACGAGCGAATACGCATAGAGCGCCATCTCCAGAACGCTCTCGAACTGGGTCAACAGCCCGATGCCAATGACGCCGAAGGCGACGATGCAGGCGCGTTGCATGGTAAGAAGCTGCTTCTCCGTGGCCCCGGGCTTGAGAAACCGCTGATAGATGTCGCGGCTGGCGTTGGTCGAGGGGACGAGCAGGAAGGTGTTTCCCGTCGACAGGACGATGGCAATACCGGCTGCGAGCAGCACCGCTCCTCCGACCACCGGCAAACCATGGCGTGCGATGTGCAGAATGATGGTCTCGGATGCCGCGCGACCAACGATCGAGGACTCCTCGAGCAAATTCGGGTAGGCGGCGCGGCCGGTAATGGCGAGCAGCGCCAGCGCCGTCTCGATCACCACCACGCCGGCAACCATACCGACGACGGCACGCCGGGCGGCGTGCTCATCTTTGGCGGAGAAGAACTTCTGATACATGCCGCTCTCGCCGAGCAGAAGCAGGAACGTCGGCAACCCGATGCCGACGACCCACAGCAGGTTGTGGCCGCCCATGATCGTCGTGTGTTCCGCCGGCAGCATGTCGATCGTCGACGAGACCCCGCCGAGTTGCCAGATCATGTACGGCAACGCGAACAGGACGCCGATGATGATGGCGATGCCGTTGAAGATGTCGACCGAGACGATCGAAACCATGCCGGCCATGGCCGTGAAGATGACGATTGCCGTGGCGGTGATCAGAAGGCCCTGCGTCGGTGTGATGGCCCCATCTGTGACGATCGAAAGGATCCAACCGCCGCCGCGGAACTGGTAGGCGGCGATGGTGACGTAGGCGAGGATGATGGTGATGGTGCCGAGGACACGGGCGGCGGCGTTGTAGCGCCGTTCGAGCAGGTCCGGAACCGTGTAGTCGGCGATACGTCGCACCCTGCCGGCGATGAAATAGGCGACGATCATCCCGGCCCAGGCGCCGAACGAGAACCACAGCTCGGAAATTCCCGTGCGGAACGCCAGCCCGGCCGCACCGAACAGCGAGCCGGAGCCGATCCAGGTGCACACGAGCGTGCCGACAAGCATGTACACGGGCACCGAGCGACCGGCCACCATGAACTCCTCGTGGCTGGTCACGCCCCTCGCGCGCCAGATGCTGATACCGATCAGAATCAACGGATAGAGGATGACGACCGCGACCAGCAGGTTCATGGTTTCTCTCCGGTGAGACATCCGCCGAGATCGGCGCCATTCTACACGTCGGGGGTTGCGGCCTCCGATCGCGCGAGTACCCTAGCGTCGTGGACGAGAACTCGCTGGACAAGGCACTCGGCGTACGCGACGTCGTGCTGCTCAACGTGGTCGCCATCGTCGGCCTGCGTTGGGTGGCGCTGGCAGCCGCCGGCGGCAACTCTTCGGTCGTGCTGTGGTTGGGCGCGTTGCTGCTGTTCTTCATCCCGCAGGCCTTCGCGGTCATCGAGCTCACCAGCCGAATCCCCGAGGAGGGAGGCATCTACCGCTGGTCCGAGGTCGCCTTCGGCGACTTTCACGGGTTCATGGCGGGCTGGTGTTACTGGACCAACAACCTCGTCTACTTTCCCAACCTGCTCGTCTACGTGGCCGGCATCTCGGTGTTCGTCGCGGGTAGCGGCTTTCAGGAGCTCGGCGAGAGCCGAAGCTACGTGTTGTGGTTTTCCCTGGCGGCGCTCTGGACCGTCTGGCTTTTCAACCTGATCGGCCTCTCGGCCGGTCGCTGGGTGCACAACGTCGGCGGCTTCAGCACCTGGGCGGCGGCGACGATCCTCATCCTCTTCGGCATCATCGCGGTGGTGCGCTTCGGTGTCGCCAACCCGATGCCGCCCTCGAGCTTCTTCGAGGGAATCCTGACCTTCGACAAGCTCTCGTTCTGGGCCGCGATCTGCTTCGGCTTCAGCGGCCTCGAGCTCGCCTCGGTGCTCGCCGGGGAGGTCAAGGACCCGGCGCGCACCATTCCTCGCGCCGTCGTGATCTCGGGCTTCGCCATCGCCGGAATCTACGTGCTCGGCACACTGGCGTTGCTGGTGGCGCTGCCGGCGGCGGACGTCAACGTCATCTCCGGCGTGCTGCAAGGCATCGCCGCCATCGGTGACCGCATCGGCCTCGGGTGGACCACCAACGTGCTGGCCTTGCTGATTACTCTCGGCGGTATCGGCGGCCTGATGGCGTGGTTCACCGGCGCTGCCCGCATGCCCTTCGTCGCCGGTGTGGATACCTACCTGCCGGAGGCGTTCGGCAGGACCCACCCGCGCTTCGGCTCCCCCTACGTCGCGGTCACCGCGCAGGCGGTCATCGCGACCGCCTTCATCGTCATGAGCTTCGTCGGCTCGACGGTCGAGCAGGCGTACTTGATCCTGTTGGACACGACGCTGCTCGTGTATTTCATCCCCTACCTGTACATGTTCGCCGCTTATGTCGTGCTACGGCGCCGCTCCGGCGGCGGCGTTTTCGCCGGTGACTCGATCGACACCCGCAACCCGGCCGCTACCCGCAAAGCGCCGGTGCGGCGAATTCCCGCGAGCACCCCGCTGGCCATGATCTTCGGCGCCTGCGGGTTTCTCACGACTCTGTTCGCCATGGGGATGTCGATCGTTCCTCCCGCCGGCGACGGCGCCGCGCTCTACCTGCTCAAGGTGCTGGGCGGCGCCGGAGCCTTCGTCGCGACGGGCGCCGTCATCTACGCGCGCAGTCGCTGAGCCCGTGATTCGATTCCTCCTCGTCGACGCCCTCAACCTCATTCGCCGGGTCTACGCCGCGCAACCGGGAGACGACACCCCCGAAAAGGCCGAAGGAGCGAAGATCTCCTGCAAGCAGTCGCTGCGCCGCGCGCTGAGGGAATCCGCACCGACGCACGCCGTCGTGGTCTTCGAGGGCCGCGAGCCGAGCTGGCGGCACCTGCTGTTTCGCGACTACAAGATCAACCACTCACCGATGCCGCAACCGCTCGCCGACGCGCTTCCCGCCTACCGCGAGGCCTTCGCTCAGATCGGCGTAGACTCGTTCGAGATCGCCAAAGTCGAGGCGGATGATGTCGTCGGCACGTTGGCGGTGAAGATCGCCGACGCGGGCGGCAACGCGGTGATTCTGTCGACCGACAAGATCTACCTTCAGTTGCTCTCGGACCACGTCGTCGTACGCGACCATTTCAAGCCGGCCGATCTCGACCGGGCTTATGTGGCCGAGCGCTTCGGCGTCGCGCCCGAGACCTTCGTCGACTTCCTTGCCCTCGCCGGCGATTCGACCAACAGCATCGGCGGTGTGCCCGGAATCGGCCCCAAGATCGCGGCCCGCCTGATCGATGAATTCGGTGCGCTCGACGCCATCCTCGCGGCCGCCGCCCACGGCGTGGAGCACGGCTCGCTGACACCGAAGCTTCGCGACAAACTGCAGGATCACGCCGAGGATGCCCGGCTGGCTCAGTCGCTGGTGCGCCTGCAGACCGACCTCGATCTCGGGGTGAACCTCAAGGCGTTTCGCTACGTCGCCTGATCACATGCCGCCGCGCCACGTTCTCGGCGCCGGTTGGCCCTCCGGGCACGCCAAGCATCTGGCGCCGCCCTCGACGACAGCGCATACTCCCCGGATGCGAAATCACGAATTCGGCCGAATTATCCTCATCGTCGCCGCGCTGGTGCCGCTGTCGAGCGTCGGCCCGGCCCTTGCCCAACATCCCGCCCCCGCACCCGACGCCGCCACCATGCGTCAGATGTATGGCGGGGGCATCGACTTCGATACGTTTCTTGCCCAGGCCGAGCGCCGCAAGCAGATGTGGGACGCCAACTGGGAGAAGAGCGATCCGGAGCAGGCATTCGTCGAGCGCGGCCTGTCGCTCGACGGGAAGTATCGGCTGTTGGCAGTGGCCGTCGACTCCTGCAGCGACTCGGTCAACACCATCCCCTACATCGCTCGCCTGGTGGCACACGTCGACCAGCTCGACATGCAGATCGTCGACGAGACCGTCGGCCGCCTGATCATGGACACCTACCGCACTCCGGACGACCGCGGCGCCACGCCGACGGTGGTGATCCTCGACGAAACTTTCGAGGTCGTCGGCGCGTGGATCGAGCGTCCGTCGGCTCTGCAGAGCTGGTGGGTCGGACACCCCGAGATCAGCGACCGCGAGAAGGCCCGTCGCAAGCAGGGCTGGTACGACTGGGATGAGGGCTACAGCACCTACGCCGAGATCATCGGTCTGCTGGAAGCGGCCGACTCGGGTCGGTAGTGTCCCACGTCACCCTATTTACGACGTGGGACACTAGAGCGTCAGCGCCGACCGCTGAGACGCGCCGCCGCCGCGCGCTGCTGTTCCGCCTCGTCGCCGCGGCCCTGGGCATCGTAAACCTGGGCCAGCGTGCCGTGCGCCATGGCCTGGAGCTGCGGCGCCTCGACGTTGACCAGGCCGAACGAGGCGAGACGCTCCGCCTCCGGTAGATCGGCGGGGTCACCCCGGTCGACGAGCACCTGAGCGAGGAAAAGCGCGGCGTCTGCGGCATCCGGACGAGCCTCGAGAGCAGCCCGCAGCGGTTCGATGATCTGATCGGGCTCGGCCCCGTTGCCCGCCATCAGCCGAGCACGGCCGAACTGCGCCGGGAAGTGAAGCGGCTGGCGCAGGGCCTCCGCCTCGTAGGCGGTCAATGCGTCGGCCGGGCGGGCAAGCATCTCGAAGGTCTGGCCACGCTGGAACTGCAGGTTGGGCAGCTCGGGCGCCTGCAGCGCGGCGCGATCGAAGGCCGCGAGTGCCTCCTCCGGGGCGCGTTCCTGAAGAGCTGCCACCCCGGCGCCGAAGTGAAGCTTGGGCGCTTCGGGGCTCAGCGAGAGACCTTCCTGCAACACCGAGCGAGCCTCGTTCCATCGGCCGGCACGCATGAGCACGTCGGTGAGCTCCCATCGCAGGTCGACGTCAGCTTGTTGCAGCGCCAACATCTCGGCCATCAAGGTCGCGGACGCGTCGAGATCTCCCGTTGAACGATACGCCCGCGCCAGCTCGCGCCCGGCGAGGGCATGCTCCGGATCGACCTCCAGGGCACGCTCGAAGGCCCGCGTAGCCTCCTCGTATCGCTTCGATCCCGCCAACACCAGGCCGCGGAAGTGCAGCGCACCGGCAAAATCCGGGTCCGCGGCGATCTGTTCGTCGATGATGAGCAGGGCGCCGTCGGTGTCGCCCAGCTCCCAGGTCCCGAGCGCTCTCATCATGCCGGCGTAGACTTCGATCTTGTCCTTGGGGTCGGCGAGGTCGTCGCCGGCGTCCGCGCCCCCGACACCGAGGTAGCCCAGCGATCGGATGGCGGCGAATCGGTCGGCATCAGCGTCGTCGCCGGCGGCGCCGATCGCCGCCGCTTCACTCTGGTCGACCAGTGCCTCCAGGCGCTCGCGCAAATCATCCCCTCGATCCGGACGCTCGGACATGAGGTTGCTCGTCTCGGCCGGATCCTCCCGGAGGTCGTAGAGCTCTTCTCGAGGCGCGGCGATGAACTTTTCGCCACCCTCCGTTACGGCTCGCAGCTCGTGCCAGCCGAAGTACAGGCGCGGCAAGAGAGTCTCGCTGTAGATCGCCACGGTGTCGATGGCGCCACCGCGCAGGGCGACTACCAGACTGCGGCCCTCGACGTCCGATCCGGCGGAGAGGTCCCACAACTCGGCCACCGTGGGGAAAAGATCGATCA
>CAYSHI010000054.1:0-2992 GCA_964430745.1 uncultured Acidobacteriota bacterium
ACGGCGCCGCCCCCCGCCAGCCGCAGGGCCAGCGGGGCGTACTCGCGCGAGGACCCGCAGCCGAAGTTGCGCCCGGCTACCAACACCTGAGCCCCCTCCGCCTCGGGCCGGTTGAGCGCGAAGTCGGAAACCGGATCGCCGGATGCGTCATAACGCCAATCGGCGAACAACCCCTCGCCGATACCCTCGCGCGTCGTCGCCCTGAGGAACCGGGCCGGAATGATCTGGTCGGTGTCGATATCCTCGTTCTCGATAACCACGTAATGCGACGTGAGTCGTGTCAGCGGCCTCATGACGACACCTTCCCGGACGCGATATCGGAGACGAGCCCGTTGGGCCGAGCGTCGCCCGGTGAGAAGACCTCCCGCGGGTCGGCGACACTGCCGGCCACCGCACAGGCGGCGGCGGTGAGCGGGCTGGCCAACAGGGTGCGTGCTCCGGGGCCCTGCCGGCCCTCGAAGTTGCGATTGCTCGTGCTCACGGCGAGCTCGCCCGCGCCCACGTGGTCACCGTTCATGGCCAAACACATCGAGCAACCGGCTTCGCGCCACTCGGCACCCGCATCTCGGAAGATCCGGTCGAGTCCCTCCTCCTCGGCCTGCCGCTTGACGGCTTGCGATCCAGGAACGACAAGCGCCCTCGTCTCCGGGGCGATCCGGCGGCCGTCGAGGACGGCCGCGGCGAGCCTCAGATCGGAGATCCGGGAGTTCGTGCAACTACCGATGAAGACGACGTCCACCGGCCGGCCCAGGAGCGGCCGTCCCGATGTCAGGCCCATGTAGCGCAGCGCCTGTTCGTGCGAGCCGCTGCCGTTTCCCGATGGCACGGCATCACGAACGGGAATCGCCATTCCCGGGTTCGTGCCGTAGGTGATCATGGGCTCGATGCCGGCCGCATCGATCACGACCCGATGGTCGTGCGCCTTCTCGTCGTCGGTGCGGAGCAACCGCCAACGAGCCACCGCTTCCTCCCAGGCCTTGTCCCGCGGCGAATACGGCCGATCCGCGAGGTACTCGAAGGTGACGTCGTCGGGGGCGATCATTCCGGCGCGACCGCCCGCTTCGATCGACATGTTGCACACAGTCATCCGCTCTTCCATCGTCAAGCCGGCGATGGCCGAGCCGCTGTACTCGATCGTCTGTCCGGTGGCACCGCCGACCCCGATCTCGGCGATCACTGCCAGGATCAAATCCTTGGCGGTCACCCCCGCACCCAGTTGCCCATCGACGCGGACCTCGAGGGTTTCCGTCCTCCGCTGCAGCAAGCATTGCGTCGCCAAGACGTGCCCGACCTCGCTGGTTCCTATGCCGAAGGCGAGGGCCCCGAACGCTCCGTGGGTCGCGGTATGGCTGTCGCCACAAACGATGGTCATGCCGGGCTGGGTGAAACCCAGTTCCGGCCCGACGACGTGAACGATGCCCTGACGATCGTCGCCGAGCTCGAACAGCTTTATGCCGAACTCCTCGCAGTTGATCGCCAGCTGCTCGACCTGTTTTCGCGCCTCTGCACTGGCGAAGGTGAAGTCTCCGTCCTCGTTCGCCGGCGTGGTCGGCGTCGAATGGTCCATCGTCGCCAAGGTCCGCTCGGGTCGCCGCACCGGCAAACCGTGGTCCCGCAGCACGGCAAACGCCTGTGGCGAAGTGACCTCGTGCACCAGATGGGCGTCGACGTAGATCACCGCGGGCGTCTCCGACGTTTCCGCGCGGACAACGTGACCCTCCCATACCTTGTCGTAGATCCGGCTACCCATCAGCCTCCCCCAGGCGTTGCCGGAGACTCGGCAGAGTCGCCGGTGTTGCCGGGCACCAGGGCAGACGCCTGCCACTCGGTCGGTCCGACAACCTCGGTGGCGATGCGATTGATAACGCCGATATAGGCGCGAACGCTCGCCTCGATGATGTCGGTGCTGATCGCCCGCCCACGGTACGTCTCGCCGGCGTACTCGACCTCGAGCACGGCCTCGCCCTGCGCGTCCTTTCCGATGCTCACGCTGTTGATCTTGTAGTCGCGCAGGTGCGCGTCGACGCCTGTCAAACGTTGGATGGCGCGGAACACCGAATCGATCGGGCCCTCGCCACACGCCGCCTCGCTATGCACGACGCCCTGCGGGTCGCGCAGGTCGACCGAGGCAAAATGCCGCAGATCGGCTCCGGCGACGGCCTGGAACCGCTCCAGCGTCCACTGCGGCGCCTTCGCTTCGACGCGTCCGTCGAGCAGCATCTCGAGATCGGCGTCGAAGATCTCACGCTTCTTGTCGGCCAGTGCTTTGAACGCCTCGAAGAGCTCCTCGAACACCACATCGTCGAAGCTGTGCCCGAGCTCGTCGAGCCGCTGTCGAAAAGCGTGTCGCCCACTGTGCTTGCCGAGCACCAGCCTGCTCTGGTCGGCACCCACGTCCTCGGGCCGCATGATCTCGTAGGTAGACGCATGCATCAGCATGCCGTGCTGGTGGATACCTGCCTCGTGGGCGAAGGCGTTGGCACCGACGATGGCTTTGTTGCGCTGCACCTCCAGGCCGGTCAGCCTGGTCAGAAGCTGGCTCGCCGCGACGAGCCCCGGGCCATGGATGCCGGTGTCGATGCCGAAGAAGTCGCTTCGCGTACGCAGAGCCATGACGATCTCTTCGAGCGAAGCGTTGCCGGCGCGTTCGCCGATACCGTTGATGGTGCACTCGATCTGGCGCGCTCCGGCTCTCACGGCGGCGAGGCTGTTGGCAACGGCGAGCCCGAGATCGTTGTGGCAGTGCACCGAGATCACCGCCCGGCCGATTCCTCCGACGTGCCGCCTCAGGTACTGGATGAGGTCGGCGAACTGACCGGGCACCGCGTAGCCGACGGTGTCCGGGATATTGACCGTCGTGGCGCCGGCGTCGATGGCCGCCTCGACCACGCGGCAGAGAAAATCGATCTCGGTGCGCGCGGCGTCCTCGGGCGAAAACTCGATATTGTCGCACCGATTCCGCGCCCGCCTCACGCCGCCGACGGCGCCGGCG
>CAYSHI010000055.1:0-5231 GCA_964430745.1 uncultured Acidobacteriota bacterium
CTGCGCCCCGAGCTGCGCGCCGCGGCGGCAGCGACGGTCGCCGTACCCCTCCACCCCCCGTCCGACTCGCTCAACGCCGGAGTGGCCGCGGCCATTCTCTGCTACGAGCTCAACCGAGAGAACGCGACATGATCGTGCTCGAAGCCTGCGTCGATACCGTCGAGTGCGCGGCGGCCGCCGTTGCCGCCGGCGCTCACCGCGTCGAGCTGTGCGCCAACCTGGTCGAGGGAGGCACGACCCCCAGCGTCGGCACCATCGAGCGCGCCGTCGAAGACCTCGGCGCCGACGTCATGGTGATGATCCGCCCTCGTGGCGGCGATTTCGCCTACAGCCGACGTGAGCTCGCGGTCATGGAGCGTGACCTCGAGGCGGCCAGGGCTGCCGGGGCCGCGGGCGTGGTGTTCGGCTGCCTGACGCCCGAGGGAGAGGTCGACCGCGCCGCAACAAGGGCCCTGGTTCAGGAGGCGGATGGCCTTCCGGTGACGTTCCACCGCGCCTTCGACGTGTGCCGCGACGCCGGCGAGGCCCTGGAATCGCTCATCGACCTGGGCGTCGATCGTGTGTTGACATCGGGGCAGAAGGCCTCGGCTCCGGAGGGCCTCGAGCTCATCGCACAACTCGTCGAAGACGCCGGCGATCGCATCGTCGTGATGCCGGGCGTCGGCATCGACGCCGGCAACATCATGCGCGTGGCCACGGCGACCCGGGCGCGCGAGTTCCATGTGTACACCGAGCGATATCGCGACAGCACCATGCTCTTTCGCAAAGACGGCGTTCCGATGGGGCGTTCCTACGAGCCCCAGGAATACGTCATCCTCGAGCCGGACGCTGACGAGATCGCCGCCATGGCCCGCGCCCTCAACGATCGCGGGCCACGCTAGTGTGCCGCGTCACTATTGGCTTTACTTTTGTGGCGACGAGACCGTGACGAGTTCAAGGAGCGGCGACGCAGGCGATGCTTGGGTATCGTCGAGGAGCGGCGACGCAGAAATCGGCGCGGTCTCGTCCGCGAGAAAATTCCCTGTCCACTTTTCGGTGGAAGCAAATCCGCAGGCCACTACACTGGGGCCATGCAGACGAGCGACGCGCCTTTCCGACAAGCGGAGGACCTGCCGCCGGCGGCGGAGATGTATCGCGCCCTGCTGCAACGAGACGCCGCCTACGAAGGCGTCTTTTACCTGGGTGTGCGCACCACCGGTATCTTCTGTCGCCCGACATGCCCGGCAAAGAAACCCAAGCAGAAGAACGTCGAGTTCTTCGCCAGCACCCGCGAGGCGTTGACCGCCGGATATCGGCCGTGCCGACGTTGCGCACCGATGCGGCCGGAGGGCGCGGTGCCGGAATGGCTCGAGGAACTCGTGCGCGATATCGAGAACGACCCGACCCGGCGCTGGAAGGATGCCGACCTGCGCGATCGGGGTCTCGATCCGGCCCGCGTGCGGCGCTGGTTCAAGCGCCACCACGGCATGACGTTTCACGCATACCAGCGGGCCCGCCGCCTCGGGCTGGCACTCGGACAGATTCGCAACGGAGACGACCTCATGGGAACCGCTTACGACCATGGCTACGAATCGCTTTCCGGCTTCCGCGAGGCTTTCGCGCATCTTTTCGGCGAGCCGCCCGGACGAAGCCGCAAGGGCGCTCGAGACACCGAACAGACGAACGGATTACATGACGGCGACGCGGGCACGGCGACGCACGTGGTCGTCACCCGCGTGCTGACGCCCCTCGGCCCGCTGGTCGCCGGCGCCACGGAAGCCGGCCTCTGCCTGCTGGAATTCGCCGACCGCCCCATGCTCGAGACCCAGGTCACGCGGCTGCGCCGCTACCTGGACTGCACGCTGACACCGGGCAGCAACCACCACATCGAGCAGGTCGAGCGCGAGCTCGCCGAGTATTTCGCCGGGGAGCGCAGGGACTTCGACGTCACGCTTGTCGTGCCGGGGACCGACTTCCAAAAGCAGGTTTGGGCCGCCTTACAGCAAATCCCCTATGGCGAGACCCGCAGCTACGAGCAGATCGCACGCCACATCGACAACACCAAGGCGGTTCGTGCCGTCGGGCGCGCCAACGGCGACAATCGCATTCCCATCGTCATCCCCTGCCACCGCGTCGTTCGTGCCGACGGTTCCCTGGGAGGCTACGGCGGCGAGCTGTGGCGCAAGCGCTACCTGCTTCAACTGGAAGGCCACGATCAATACGTCGAGCCGCAGGCATCGCTACCTCTCGACCGTGAGGGGCCAGGCTGACCGCCCATCGAGCAGACAACGCTCGACCGAATGCGGCATAGCGACCGGCGTCCCGGGACCCGGCAACAAGAACGGCAAAGCCATGGATCCGATCATTCTCGAAGCCTTGCGGCGCGGCGAGGAATATCTCGAACGACTCGACGAGCTGCCGGTCACGGCGGCTCCCGACCCCGCGGAGATCCGCAGCCACCTCGAACAGGCCTACCCCTTCGCCGAGCCGGTCTCATCCGCCGATCTTGTCGACGACATCGCCCGCATGCTCGAGACATGGGCGGTGCAGAGCATCCATCCACGGTATTTCGGCTACTTCAACCCAACGCCGGTGCCGGGGGCGATCGCGGGCGACCTGCTAGCAGCGATCTACAACCCACAGCTCGCCGTGTGGTCGCACGGTCCCGCGGCCGTGGAGATGGAGCAACACGTGTTGCGCTGGTTGGTGTCGAAGTTCGGCCTCCCCGTGGAGACGTCGGGCGCTCACTTCACCACCGGGGGTTCGGAAGCGAACCTGACCGCGGTGATCGCGGCGCTCACCGCCCGGTTACCTGCCGGCTACGGGACCCACGGCCTGGCAGCCATCGATGCGCGACCGACCATCTACCACTCGGAGCAGGCACACGATTCGTTCACGAAGATCTGCCACATGACCGGCCTCGGCCGCGGCGCTCTTCGTGTTGTCCCGGCTGACCGCGACCTACGCATGGACCTCGACGCCCTTGCGGAGCGCCTGCGCGCCGACCGGGACGCCGGCGAAACTCCGGTCATGGTCGTGGCCACCGCGGGAACGACCTCCGCCGGCATCATCGACCCGCTCGCGGAAACCGCCGCCATCTGTCACGAGTACGGAGCGTGGTTTCACGTCGATGCCGCGTGGGGAGGGGCCGCCGCGCTGAGCCCGCGGCTTCGGCAACACCTGGCCGGCATCGAGATGGCGGATTCGATCACCTGCGATGCTCACAAGTGGCTCAACGTCACGATGGGCGCGGGCATGTTCTTCTGCCGCGACGCGCGTGTGCTCGAAGAGGCCTTCCGCGTGAGCACGGCCTACATGCCCGGCCTCACCGAAGGGGTCGTGGATCCCTACGTGATGTCGGTGCAGTGGTCGCGCCGGTTCATCGGGCTGAAGCTGTTCATGGCTCTCGCCAACCTCGGCGAGCGCGGCTTCGCCGACATGCTCGAGGGGCAGGCGCGCATCGGCGACTACCTCGAGGAGCAACTCGAGGCTGCCGGCTGGGTACACGTGGCTCGCTCGCCCCTGCCGGTCTGCTGTGTTACCCACCCGCGCATCGAGGCGGGCCGGACGAGCGTCGACGAGGTGCTCGACAAGGTGCTCGGCGGCGGAAAGGCGTGGATTTCCAAGGTCAAGCTCGGCGACCGCCTGGCGCTGCGCGCCTGCATCACCAGCCGTCTCACGACGCGCGAGGACATCGACGTCCTCGTCGATCAGATGAACGCGGCGATCTGAGACCGGCGCGCGCGACGTCCCTTTCGGCGGGAGACCAGCGGGGGTTCGTAGACGAAATCGGACATCGGGGGTAGTGTTACGGTGTCGAAGCCATGCTCTCCCCACGAGTGTGAACCGAGGGCCCGGACGCCCGCTGGGTGTTGTGCGCCCTCGAGACGGTTTCATGCGGCTCTACGACCCATGGAGCCCGACCACCGGAGGAATGCCCGTGCATCGTGTCCCCCGTACTCTCCTCTTCTCGATCGTCGCCTTGATGGGCCTGGCGCTCGTCGGCAGCTCGGTCGCCGGCAGCGCCCAGGCCGTTCCCCTGCCCTCCCAGGAGCAGCAAAACGGCGGCGGTGATGTCGCCGACGGCTCCTACCCGGTATGGGGCGAGGCCAACTGGAAGCTCGCTGCTCGATTCGCTCCCTACAACATGAGCGATCTGACCTATTCGACGTCGGTGCAACCGCGCTGGATCGAGAACACCGAGAACTTCTGGTACCGCTACGAGACCTCCGACGGCGCCGACTTCATACTCGTCGAGCCGGAGCTCGGCAGAAAGCGGTCGATCTTCGACAACGACAAGATCGCCTCGGAGCTCACCCGCATCACCAAAGACCCCTACGACGGTCAGCACCTGCCGATCACCTCGATCCGCTTCATCGATCCCGACACCATCCAGTTCGACGTCACCTCCTCCCAGGATGCGCCGAAGGATGAGTCGGAGTCGGAAGACGAGATGGAGGACGAGGAGCAGCAGGAGGGGCGCAGCGAGCGCGAGCGCAACGAAAAGCTCGAGCACCACTTCGAGTACACCATCAGCACGCAGACGCTGCGCGAGCTGGCCGACTACGAAGAGCCCGACAGCCATCC
Source organism: uncultured Acidobacteriota bacterium (assembly GCA_964430745.1). Lineage (GTDB taxonomy): Bacteria > Acidobacteriota > UBA890 > UBA890 > UBA890 > CBDCGW01. The sequence continues at coordinate 4,567 of CAYSHI010000055.1, forward strand.
GGGTTGGGCTTCCGTATCGCCCGACAAGCAGTGGGTCGTGTTCGGCCGCAACTTCAACCTCCACATGATGTCGTACGAGGACTACGAGAAGATCCTCGATGCTCGCCGCGGCGAGACCGGCGACGATGCCGAAGAGGCCGAAAACGAGGTCGAGGTCACCGAGATCCAGCTCACGGAAGACGGCGTGGAGTACTACGGCTACGTCGGCACCGGCCGCGGACAGACCAATACGGAAAAGGAAGAGAACAAGGACGACCGCATGCGGCCGAGCATCTCCTGGTCGCACGACAGCTCGCGCTTCTCCATGGTGCGCAACGATCGGCGCGAGGTCGGCGATCTCTGGGTGGTGCACGTCGTAGGCAACGATCGCCCTGAGCTTGAAACTTACAAGTACGACTTGCCGGGCGAAGAGAACGTCACCCAACGCGAGCTGCTGGTGTTCGACATGGGCGCCCGCGAGATGAGCAAGGTCGAGGACGCCAGCATCTGGCAGGACCAGACGATGGGCGTCTACAACGCCCGTCAGGTCTTCTACCCCGACAGCGAGGAGCCGCGCATCACCAAGTGGCTCTCCGACAGCCCCGACGAGCTCTATTTCACCCGCCGCTCGCGCGATCAGCACCGCGTTGACGTGGTGCGCTACAACCCCACCACCGGCGACAACA
>CAYSHI010000056.1:0-22991 GCA_964430745.1 uncultured Acidobacteriota bacterium
ACTATCCGCGATGACGGGCACGGCGGACCTCGACGGCGATCACCGCAACGGTATCTTCGGCACCGACTGGAACTTCAATTGGACGCCGCCGGAAGCCTCGCTGTACCGGAGCTTCGAGCTCCGCGGTGAGTTCATGTGGGCACGCCGCGATGGGCCGGATGGTCGGAGAAACTCGATCGGCACCTATACCTATGGTGTCTACAAGCTCAGCCGTCGCTCCTTCGTCGGCCTGCGCGGCGATTGGACCGAGCTGCCGCAGGCGCCCGGCATAGACGTTTGGGGGGCGTCGCCCTATTTCGAGTGGTGGCAGAGTGAGTACGCACGCTTTCGCTTTCAGTACTCCTATCTGTCACACCGGTTCGAAGATCCGGAACCCGAACACAAGTTCTACTTTCAACTGACATGGGCCATCGGTCCCCACAAGCACGAGAGATACTGATGCGAACCGCCACTTCGAAGCGAATTGTCACAGCACCATTTCTTCGTGGCGCCGCGGCTCTGAGTATCGCCGTGTTCGTTGTCGGAGCCGGCCTCGTCATCGCCGCGCAGGACCTTCGCGTCGTTACTTCGGTGACCGCCTATCAATCGATCGCCGAGGAGGTCCTCGGCGACAGGGGAACGGTGGAATCGATAGCCACCTGGCGGCAAGACGCGCACTTCGTCCAGGCGCGGCCGAGTTACTCGGTCATGCTTTCGCGTGCCGACATGCTCGTCGAAACCGGGCTCGATCTGGAGCTGTGGATGCCGGCCGTGATCGACAAGTCGCGCAACCCGAGGATTCGCGAAGGCGAGGCGGGTTACGTGTCCGTGGCGAGCGGAGTGCCGATGCTGGAGGTTCCCGAGAATCCGAGCCGGGCCGGCGGAGACATCCACCTGTTCGGCAATCCGCACGTGCACACCGATCCGCTACGCGCCGTCATGATCGCCGACAACATCAGGATTGGTCTGCAAAACGTCGACGGCACCAGCGCCGCGTACTACGAGGAGCGCTTTCAGGAGTTCAAGGCCAAGATCCACGAGCGCCTCTTCGGCGCCGAGTTGGTCGGACTGGTCGGCGGCGACAAGCTCGCCGATCTGGCGCTAAGAAAGCAGCTCCGTCCGTTTCTCGACGAAACCGAGGTGGGAGACGCCCCGCTCTCCGATCGACAGGGCGGCTGGCTGGCGGCGGCCGAGTGCCTGCGCGGCAGGAAGATCGTCGCCTACCACACGAACTGGGTCTATTTCATGGATCGTTTCGGCATCGACGTGGCGGCCTATGTGGAGCGCCGCCCGGGGATTCCGCCCTCCGCCTCGCATGTAGCAACCCTGATCGAGCTCATCCGCCGCGAAGACATCCCCTTGCTGTGGACCGCCAACTACTTCGACGAGCAAACGCCGCGACTGATCGCCGAGCGTACCGGCGCTGAGTTCCAGTATGTGCCCATGTACACGAATCCCGATGCCGACGATCTCGACGAATATACCGAGCTGGTCGACCTGTGGATCGAGACCATGAAGAGCGCGATCCCGGGGTGCTAACCTCCTCCCTTGGAGGTGGCAACGTGAATCCTGTCCCCGTCGGAGTCCAGCGGGCTTCCGGGGGTTTCCGCGCCTGGGTCTTGCCCGCCAGGAGTCGCTGATGGAGCTCGCTCTGGAGGTCCTGTTCTGGCCCTTCGTGGCCTGTCTCGTGCTTACCGGCATCCACACCTACTTGGGCCTGCACGTCGTTTCACGCGGAGTGATTTTCGTCGACCTGGCTCTGGCGCAGATCGCTGCCATGGGCGCCACCTTCGCCTTCATGATCGGCTATGCGCCGGACACGAAGCAGGCGTACTTCTACTCCCTTCTGTTCGCCTCACTGGGGGCGGGGATCTTCTCGATCTCGAGGCTCAAGGAACAGCACGTCCCGCAGGAGGCCATCATCGGCATCACGTTTGCCGTGGCCTCGGCCACCAGCATCCTGATCGCCGATCGCTCGCCTCAGGGCGCCGAGCACGTCGAAGCCATGCTCACCGGCGCGCTGTTGTGGACGCCTCGTTCGAAGATCCTCGCTACAGCGTTCATCTACGCGCTCGTCGGTGCCTTCCACTGGTATTTTCGCGACCGGTTTCTGACCATCTCGCTGAATCCGGAGCGGGCCGAGGCGAAGGGCTGGAATGTGCGCTGGTGGGACTTTCTGTTCTACGCCTCGTTCGGCTTCGTCATCACCTCGAGTGTCGCTATCGCCGGGGTGCTCCTCGTCTTCTCGTTTCTCGTCATCCCGTCGGTGATCGCCATGTTGTTCAGCCGCTCAACCGGCAGGCGGTTGGCCATCGGCTGGGCGGTGGGCACCCTCGTCAGCATGGTCGGCCTGACGCTTTCGTACCGCCATGACTTCCCCAGCGGCCCCGCCGTCGTTTGCACGTTCGGCTTGGCTCTTCTCTTGGCGGCTACCGTCCGCTACGTCGTCCGTGCCGAGCAGCGTTCGGTGGCGCTTGCAAAGACCGCAGCGGTCGCACTGATCGTGGTCGGTGGGTTTTGGCTGGCCTTCAACACCGCCGCGCGCGACCTCGCGCGTGCCGAGGCTGGTGCCGAGGCCGCTGCTATCGCTGCCGACGCAGAACCCGGGCCTACCGCTCCAAGCGAACTCGTCCAACATGCGCTTGACGACCTCGAGGCATCGCCGGCTGCTCCGTCGCCGCAAGCCCTCGAGGCCCTGATTTCGGTGGGCGAGGACATCCACCTCATGATGAGCACCCGGGAGATCACCGTTAGCGAGCGAGCGGTCGAGGGACTCGCCAATGCCCCTCCGATGGAAGGGCTCGACGAGCTTTTTAACGAGATCGCCTTTCACGCCCGCGATCCGTGGGTAAGGCTGCGTGGCGCCCAGCAGCTCCTGGAGCGCCGCAACACACTCGGTATCGTAGCCATTTTCGAGCTTCTCACCGCCCAGCCGCCGCTGCTCCTGCAGATGGAGGCGATCGGCTCCCTCCGCGCCGCGACCGGGCAGAGCTTCGGATACGAACCGGAAGGCGCTGCTACGCAAAAAGGCGACGCGCTACGGGCCTGGAGATCTTGGTGGGAAGCCAACGCCTCCACTCCGTTCGCAGAGGGCAGCTAGCTTCCAAGCACGTGGCGCCAACGCGTTGCCGAGCTCGACGGATAGTAAATCGCTTTTTGCGAATCGTGTTGGAGGCGCACTGCGAGGACAAGGGAACCCGGTCGATGGTCTGGGCTCGTTCCCGTCCCGTCCCGAGCGGCAGATCGACGGAGGCGAGAGTGCGATCGAGCCCGTCAGAGCTTGCGCCAGACCTTGATCTCGCCGGCGCCTTCGATGGCGATCTGGACGGGGAAGCCGCCCTCCGGGCCGATGGTCTCGATCTTGCGGCAGCTGTCGCGCACGGACGGGGTCGCGATGATGGCGTAGGCGACCCGGTTGGCGAGGGTTGCGCCGGCCTCATGGGAAACGGCGACGATGAATCGCCTGCCTGTCACGGGGTCGGAGATCTCGAAGCGGTAGGTCTGCGATTCCTCGTGCATCCCCGAGTGGTCGACGACCCACTTCTGGGCGAGGGCTTTGCCGAGTTCACTCCGTCCGGCGGCCGAGAGCTCGAGCTCGGCGGCGGCGTCGCCGGATTCTTCGCGCACTACCAATCCGGCGCGAATAGGCGGAGGTGAATACGGTTCCTCGCGCCGCCAGAGCATCGATGGCGGGAGAGGTATCGCGGGCGTAGCCGTAGGCCCCCAAGTGATCGGGCCGGAGCGTGTCCACCAGGGTCCGTGTCTTGCGACCCTCGTGAATCATCGCAACGACGTCGTCTGGAAGATCGGGTCCGATGCTCATGGCAGCAACTCTATTACGAACTACGCGGGTTCGGTGGTCCAGGGCGCACGCGGCGCGGCGTTGGTTCGGTGAGGACCCGATCGGCAAGCGCTGCGACCGGTTTCAACGGAGCGATTCGCGGCGCCGAGAGGCGATCAGCGCCAAGCCGCCGAGGAGGTTCAGCTCCTCCAGGACAAGGTATACGGGGATGGTCTCCAGCAGCTCTCGCTGTTCATGGTTGGCAAGGAACTCGTCCGCCAGGGAAGTGCCCTCGATGAACCGTCGGTTTCGCCGCGTGGAGCTGCCGGCGATAAACACACCACCGCGAGCCAGGTACGCGAGCGCCAGAGTCTGGGCGAACCCGCCGACGCAGCGGTAATAGAGCTCCAGCGCCAGGATGCTGCGGCGGTCCCTCCCGGCGATCGCCGCCTCGGCAATTGCGGCGGCTGCGTCCGCTCCACGGGAGAGATCCGCTGCGGACTCCGATTCCTCCACGCGTAGCCGGCGGTAGATGGTTACAAGGCCCGGTCCCGAGACGAAGTTCTCCCAGCTCGGCGTCGCGCCGTGAAGATCGCCTCTGAGTTGCTCGATCAACGCGCCGTGTTCGGCGTCGAGCGGCGCGACGGGAAGGTGGCCTCCCTCCGAGGCCACCGGCACGAAGCCCGCTTCGCCTTCAGCGTCTTCCAGCCTCACGATCCCGGCGCAGCCGAGGCCGGTTCCCGGGATCAACAAGACCATGTTGCCGCTGCCGGCCGCGGCCGTGGAGGCTGTGACGAGAAGCGGATGGAAGGCTTCCGCGCGAGCTCCCTTGTCGCGAAAGAGGCGGACAAGGCCGTGGGCGCCCGCCTCTGCGTCGTTGACCATGAGGGTCCCCGAGGCCGGTAGCCCCCAATCGATCAGCTCCTGCATGGTTACGCGGTCTTGGGCGGGCCAGTTCGTGACCTGCACGCAATTGCCCGTAACCGGTCCCGCAAATGCCACGGTCGCCCGAGCAGGAGCACCTCCTTCACCGAGCAGCTCGACAACACTGCCGACAAAGCCCCGCAGCTCCGACTTCGAGCTCACGGGTTCCGAGATCGATGTCGGCAACCTTCGGTGTGGCTCGAGCTCCCCGCCCCTCAGCACAGCCGCGGCGGCTCGGCAGTTGCTGCCCCCGACATCGAACGCCAGGAGTGTAGTGGTCTCTTCGGCTGCATTCCGCATTCGTCAGAGTGTCAACGATTGCCTCGGTCGCGGCAAACCGCGCACGGTGCGCTCTCCGGAGCTACATGTCACGATAAGCTCCAGCGGATCGCGCGCGCGCCGGTCAGTGCGACCGCCAAACGGGGGAGGACAAGTCATGCGTACGTTTCGAATCCTGGGCGTCGCTGCCCTCATGTTGCTGACCTGCCTGAGTCTCGCCGCCCAACAACGCGGCGCGGGCGGGCAACGAGGTCGAGGAGGGCAGCGCGGCACACAAATCCAGCCCGGCGAGCAATGCCCACCGGGAATGACGATGACGCGTCCCGGTCGCTGCCAGGCGCCCGAGTTTCCGCCACCGAGCATCGTCGACTACCGCCCGCGCTCGACGCTGGTCACCGACGAGCACCTGGTCCCGAGCGCCAAGTTTCCGGTGGTCGATATTCACAGCCACACAGGGCCGAACGCCGAGACCGTAGACCGGCTGATCGACGAGATGGATGCGCTGAACCTGCGCGTGCTCGTCAATCTCAGCGGCGGCAGCGATCCCGCCGCCGTCAAGCAGAAGACGGACTTCATACGCGGCAGCGAGCACCCGGACCGCTTCCGCGTGTTCGCCAACGTCGGGTGGAGCGGCGCCGGTGGACCCGGCTGGGCCGAGAAGGCCGTCGCCGACCTCGAACAGGCGGTCGCCAACGGTGCCATCGGCCTGAAGATCGCCAAGAACCTGGGCCTGACGGCACTAGCGCACGATGGCACACGCCTGCGGGTAGACGATCCGGCGTTGACCCCGATCTGGGAGCTGTGCGCGCGGCTGGACATCCCGGTGATCATCCACACGGCCGAGCCGTCAGAGTTCTTCTCGCCGCTCGACTACGAAAACGAACGCTGGCTCGAGCTGGCGTTGTTTCCTGATCGGCGCAACTACATGCCGGGTAAGGCGACGTTCGAGGAGCTGATCGGCGAGCGTGATCGGATGTTTGCCGCCAACCCGGAAACGCGCTACATCGCTGCCCACTTCGGCTGGTACGCCAGCGACCTGGGACGCGCCGCCCGCCTGCTCGACGAGCTCCCGAACGTCGTTCTCGAGATGTCCGCGGTGCTCTACGACTTCGGGCGCCAGCCGCGCGCGTCGCGGGAGTTCTTCATCGCGCACCAGGACCGGGTGCTCTTCGGCAAGGATTCCTACCAGCCGGTCGAGTTTCCCTACTACTGGCGCGTCTTGGAGACCGCGGACGAGTACTTCGACTACTACCGCGACTACCACGCGTTCTGGAAGCTGTACGGGGTCGATCTTCCCGACGAGGTGCTGAAGAAGCTCTACTACAAGAACGCACTCCGGGTCACCCCGGGACTGCCGCAGAGCGGCTGGCCGGAGTAGTAGCGAAGGTGCCTGAGCGGCGGTCGCGCCGGAGAGACGTCCGCGCCTGAGATACGACCGCACTGGAGCGACGGCTGCGCCGGGGTAGCGGCGCAGCGATCGCTCGGCGATCTCGCTAGGGCCGACGGTCTGCCGCCGGCAAGCTCAGCACGTTGGCGAACAACTTGTAGGCGTCTGCGACGCCCTCGGGTAGCTGTCGGAAGAAGCCGAGGCCGACGTACAGCCAGCGGCCGTCGCCGTACCTTGTCTCGACCAACGCTCCCCGTTTTTCGCCGGCGTTGTACTCCCAGGGATCTTCGGAAGCGATCAGGTCGACGTAGCGACTGTCCTTCTCACCGAGGAAGTAGAGCCCGCGTTCCTGTACCCAGCCGCTCCAGTCGTCCTCCGTGATCCGGTTCGGGTAGGTGAACAGCGGATGGGCGGGTTCGAGGATGCGGATCGGGGCCTCTTCGACGGTGACCCGGTTACGGGAGACCAGCGCCGGATACGGACCCCATTGCGCATCGTTGAATTCGAACTTGTTGTACTGCACCACCATGGTGCCGCCGGCTTCGACGTACTCCAGGAGGCGCCAATTGTAGGCCCTGAGATCTTCCCGGGTGAGGTAGGCGCGCGTCCCCGTCATGATCATGTCGAAGCGGGACAGATCCCCGCCGGCCAGGTCGTCTTCGTCGAGCATCTCGACGTCCGCGCCCAGCAGGCGGGCGGCTTCGGCGACATCGTCGCCGCCGCCCATGATGTAGCCGACCGTGACCGGTGCCACCTCGATGTCGAGAGCCTGAACCTTCGCCCGTGCCGGATGGAACAGGTAGCGGGTTTCAACGTGGTGATAGGCGATGGTCTCGTAGCCCTCTCGATACTCCCGGTCGCCAATCATCGCAACGGCCGCGACCTCATAGGACCCCGGCGCCACAGAGGCGGGGGGCTGGAGCTCGAACCTCACCGTCGCAGCTTCGTTCTCCCTCTGAAAGCTGAGTTGGGCCTCGGCCGGACTCGTGGTCCAACCTTGCGGAACCTCGAGGCGCAATGTTCCTCCGGCGGCCTCCCGTCCCTTGTAGAGAACGTCCACGGCGACCGTCCGCGATCGGTTCTCGGACCGTAACGGAAATACGACGTTCTGGGGCGAGAGCATCAGCGAAACGGCCGGCAATACCGACACCTCTTTTTGCTTCTCGGTGCCGACCCAGGGTCCCCCGTACCGGTGTTCGACGGTCCTTTCGAGTACCGCTTCGACGTCTCCCGAACGAAAGTTGATGCGCGCCCGGACCACGGGAGGGCTGAACGGCAAGCCGAAGTGCTCCGGCTCGAGGATGTCGAAGCGATCGACCGCGTAGTTTCTCTGCCAGTAAGGTCGGGAGTATTCGGCGTCGGCGGCGACACCGGTCACGAACGAGACGCGCAGGGTGTCGTCCATCTGCAGCTGCGCCGATGCCGCGTCGCGTGTCTCGGCGCTCCAGCCGCGGGGAACGACGAGCTCGACGCCGGTGACGTCGACTGCTTCCGGGCTGCGGTTCGCGACCCGGACGTCGACGGAAAAGCTGCTTCCGGGCACCACCTCGCCGCTGTCGGCGACGGGATCGACGGCGATCCCGTGGGCCAGGACAATTGCTTCGATGAACTGCTCCTCCTTGGTCGCCAGCCGGTGCTCGAGCTCGTAGCGCGCGCCCTCGGAAAGCGCGCTGGAAGAGACTTCTTGGCGCAGGTGGCGCGCGGTGAGGAGACCGGCGCGTAGCGGCGGGAGGGTTTCCCAGGGCGCCAGCGCGTCGTAGGCGCCGACGGCGGCCTCAACGTGCCCTTTCAGATCATCGACGCCGGTGACCACGAACCCCGCGGCCTCTTCGTCAGCAACGAAGTCCTTGAGGCGATCGAGGCCGATCTCGACCCCGTCGAGTAGATCCTGCTCTCCTGGCGCGAGCTGGATCGCAGAGTCGGCCAGCACCCAGTTCGAAAAGCGCTCGCCGGGGAAGGCACGAAGCTGCGACATCGATTGGCAGCGATGGTTGCTGCGTCCCAGGATCCCGAGCTCGTTGTACGACATCCCGAGCAGCGGGTCGTAGACGCCGGTATCCATGGTCACCGCACTGCCCGAACGCGCTTCGGATCCGGTAACGCCGCCCATCGACGCCCGATGATAGAGCTTGAGAGGCTGCCACGGCCTGAGTCCTTCGGCGATCTGCTCCGGGAATCGTCCGGGATCAGCGGCGGCACGGAAGGCCAACGCCGTGAGGCGGCCGGTGGTCTGGTGATGCTGCCCGCCGCCGGCACCTCCCGTGGGGAGGGCTACGATCACGTCGGGACGGACGGTACGGATGATGCGGACGATGTCGGCGAGGATCTCCTCTTCTCCCCACTTCTCCAGTGTTTCCTCGACGCTGAACGAGTAACCGAACTCGAAGGCGCTGGTGAAATACTGCTCCGCGGCATCCTGCCTGTGCATGGCCATGAGCTCGCCGGTGCGCAGAATTCCGATCGCCTGAAAGATCTCCGGGCCGATCTCGTTCTGCCCCCCGTCCCCTCGGGTTACGGTGAGCAACGCCGTCCTCAAACCCCGTCCGCGACTCATCATCACGAGGAGGCCGTTGTCCTCATCGTCGGGGTGCGCGGTCGTATGCATGAACGTGGCCGCTGAACCGAGCTGGCGCAGCGCCAACGCGAGACCGACGGAGCCCTGGTCCTGGGGAACGGGTGAGAGCTGGGCTTGTGCCAGGGCGGCCGCGAGCACCAATGCCATCGAGAGAACGGACACGAGACGTTTCATGGCGACACTCCCTTGAACGAGGCGGTTATAATCCGCCAGACTGAGGCATGCAGTTTTCGCTTTGACGACGCGGGCGTCTCGAAACGGGGAGTCGACCGATGCAAGCCAATTCGGGATCGCAACCGAAGAGCCTCCGAGACATCGAGGAACCCCCTCCCGTGCTGGGTACGTGGAGGCGCGTATACACCGTCGTGATCGTCAATACGCTATTAGTCTACCTTGCCCTCTTGTTTTTCTCCGCCGTCGCGGCCGGCTAGCTCGTGCATCCGATCGACTGGCTGGTCGTCGCAGGCTACCTGGCGTTCATCGTCACCGTCGGGTTCGTAGCCGGCCGCGGTAACAAGCAGATCGAGGACTACTTCCTCGCCAAGCGCTCGATGCCGTGGTGGGTGATCGGGCTCTCCGTGATGGCCACACAGGCAAGCGCCATCACCCTCGTGGGCACGACGGGACAGGCCTACGTCGACGGGATGCGGTTCATCCAGATATACCTCGCCCTCCCAATCGCCATGGTCATCCTGTGCGTCACGCTCGTCCCGTTCTTCTATCGAGCGCGCGTCTATACGGCGTACGAGTACCTCGAAAACCGCTTCGACGGCAAGACGCGCAGCTTGACGAGCTTCCTGTTCCTTCTGTCTCGCGCGCTGGCCGACGCGGTGGTCATCTACGCGCCGTCGGTGGTGCTGTCGATCGTCTTCGGTCTCGACGAGACGACAACGATTCTCGCCATCGGCCTCGGTGCAACGGTGTATACCGCCTTCGGCGGCATGCGGGCGGTGATGTGGACGGAGTTCTTCCAGATGCAGATCATCATGGTCGGCATCTTGGTGTGCCTCGCCGTCGTCCTGTTCGACCTCCCCGAGGGCGTCTCGCTCAGCGACGCGATCACCATTGCGGGCTCCACGGGCCGGCTCGAGACGATCGACTTCAACCCCGATCCTCGCGTCACCTATACCTTCTGGTCAGGCATGCTCGGCGGTTTGTTCCTGATGCTTTCTTATTTCGGTTGCGACCAGAGCCAGGTGCAGAGATACCTGACGGCGAAATCGCTGACCGCCAGCCGTCTTTCCCTGCTGTTCACGGCGGTCGTCAAGATCCCGATGCAGTTCGTGATCTTGCTGACCGGGGCGATGCTCTTCGTCTTCTACCAGTTCGAGAAGCCGCCCGTGGTCTTCAACCCGGTGCAGCTCGAGCGCGCACAGGAAAGCTTGCGGGCCGGGGAGTTTCAAGAGATCGAGCGCGCCTACGACGCAGCGTTCGCCGAGCGCCGGGAGGTCGCACTCGCCTGGGCGGAGAGCATGGACGCCGATCAGACGATCGACGAAGATGCCGCCGCTCAGTTGGAGGCCTCCTTCCACGCGGCAGACGAGCGCATGTCCGCGGCGCGGGAGCAGGCGGGCGCCTTGATCAGCGAGGTCGAGGGCCAGCCCTTCAACGATACGAACTACATCTTTCCGATGTTTGTGCTGAGCCAGCTTCCGCCCGGCGTCGTGGGGCTGATCCTCGTCGCTATCCTCGCCGCGGCGATGTCGACCGTCGAGTCGGAGCTCAACTCCTTGTCGACGGCTACCGTCGTGGACTTCTACCGTCGTTACGTGAAGAGGTCCGCCTCCGACGCCCACTACTTGATCGTGAGCCGGGCCTCGACGGTCCTTTGGGGTGGCTTCGCGACCTTCGGTGCCCTCTACATGGGACGTCTCGGCTCCGCTATCGAGGCGGTGAACCGCATCGGCTCGTTCTTCTACGGTCCGATCCTCGGTGTCTTCGTGCTCGCGGTGGCGGTCCGGCGCGCCAACGGGCGCGGCGCCTTTGCGGGGCTCATCGCCGGGATCGTCTCGGTTTGGCTGACGGCCGAGCTCAGCAGCATTTCCTACCTGTACTACAACCTCGTCGGCTGCTTGGCGACGGTTGCGATCGGCTACCTGATCAGCCTGACCGCGCCCGCACCGCCTGAGCCGATACTCGTGGGGGATGCAGGGTAGTCAGGTCCGTAACAGCACTGATGCCCGCCTCTTGACACAAGTGGACCTGCATGTCTGAATTAGTCGACAATTTGCGAGGCCACCGTTCCCCGTGAAAGGCACCGCGCAGGATGGATTTGTCCTTCATCTTCGGCGGCACGTTGCTCTCTCCGCCGCTGCGCACCCGTGCCCGCGGGTTTGCTTCGCGCGGACCCCATCGATGGGGTCCGCTTTTTCGCTTCCCATGCCCACTCAGGGTCGGAATACCGCCTCCCGACCTGGCCGTCCTGCCCAACCGCCGGCATGCCCGGCATCCTGGAGGAGCCATGAGAACCCCCACGGGTCTCTTCGCGGTGATCTTGGTAGTTTTTCTCGCTGTGGCGCTCACGCCGAGCGACGTATTGGCTCAGGGGTCAGCCGTCAACGGTGCGATTGATGGACGGGTACTCGACGCGAACGGCGGGGTGCTGCCCGGCGTGACGGTGACCCTGACCAACGTGGCCACGGGCGAATCTCGTGTCGTCGTCACGAACAGCGAGGGCCTCTATCGAGCCCCGCTGCTGCCTCTCGGCGGGTACACGATCGAGGCGCGGCTGGACGGCTTCAAGACGGCCTTGCGGGAGGGCATCGAGCTCACCGGCACGATGACCGCCACCATCGGTATCGAGTTGGAGGTCGGCGGTGTCGAGGAGACCGTGTTGGTGACCGCCGATACGCCTCTTGCCGAGCCCGCCAAGATGGAGCTCGGACGAGTCCTCGACCAGCGCGAGGTGCAGAACATCCCGCTGGTCTCGCGCAACCCCTTCAACTTCGCCCTTCTGCAGGCAAACGTCACCGGCTACGAGAACGAGGAGTTCGGTGTTCCGCGCGTCAACGCCAACGGCACGCAGATGCGCAACAGCTACAACTTGGACGGCAACAGCAATACGCAGAAGGACCGGCCCGGCCTGCGCCTGCAGCCGATGTCCGAGATCTTCATCAAGGAGGTAAACCTCGTAACCAGCGGCTTCGCTCCCGAGTACGGCGGCACCACCGGGCTCGTCTACAACGCCGTGACTCCGTCCGGCACCAACGAGTTGCACGGCTCGGCCAGCTACCGGTTCCGGCGCCAGGGCATGTCGGCGCGACCGTTCTACCTCGCCGAGGCGGCTCCGAAGCCTGACACTCACGTCGACACCTTCAACGCCAGCGCTGGAGGACCCATCGTCAGCGACCGAGCGTTTTGGTATGGCGGCTACGAAAAGGTGAAGAGAGATCTCTCTGCCGATCGTGTCATCACGGTAGATCCGGTGGACGCGGCGAGGCTGGGGATCACCGACGCTCTCGGCGAGGGCGTCATTCCCGCGGCCGCGGATGCCGACTTCGTTATCGGCAAGGCCGACGTGCAGATCAGCCGCGATCACCGGCTCTCGGGTCGCTACACGCTGTTCCTGCAGAAGATCGCCAACAACATCGGCGGCGGGTTGAACACTACCGAGCGGGCGCTCGACTTCGATGACCGGGCCGATAGCGTGGGAATCCAGCTCGTGTCGACCTTCGGTGGCAACCTCTACAACGAGGCGCGGTTCTCCTGGAGCAAGCGCGAGACCAACCGGGTCACCAACGAGTTGACCGGATCGCAGCCGCAAATCACGATCAACGGCGTCGCCAACTTCGGCGGCGCCGACGGTAACGAGTTCGCGCAGACGATCTTCCAGTTCTCCGACAGCGCCAGCTATTTCCTCGGCAACCATTCCCTCAAGTTCGGGGGCAGCGTCGAGTACATCGACGATTCTCGCCGGAGCTCGGTGAACAGCTCGTATACGTTCGCCAATATCGACAACTACCTGGCGGCGCGCGACGGGATTGTCCCCCGCGCGTACACGAACTTCCGCCAGCAGATCGGGGATCCGAATCTCGCCTTCAACTCCACCTTTCTCGGCCTCTTCGCGCAAGACGACTGGATTGTGAATTCGCGGCTGATGGTGCTGTACGGGGTCCGCTACGACCTGTACCTCGTCCCCGAGGCGCGCCCCTTCGCGCCCAATCCGTTCTCGCAGGACTTTCGTATCGACAAGAACAACCTGGCGCCGCGTATCGGCTTCTCCTACGACCTGCTAGACGACGGCCGGACGGTTCTCACCGGACATTTCGGGGTGATGACAGACTTGCCCCATCTGCGCATCTACCGCGACGCCATCCAGCAGAACGGCGATCCGTTGTTCACCACCTTCAGCTTGAACCCGACGAGCGCCGGCGCGCCGACCTTCCCGAACAGCCTTCCTCCCGGGGCAGGGACGATTTCGTCGCCTTCGACGATCTTCGCGGTAGCGCCGGATTTCGCCAACAACTACTCGCTGCAAACGACGCTGCAGATACGGCACGAGGTGCGCACCAACTGGCTTCTCGAGGTGGCCTACGTCAACGCCCTCGGACGGAACCTGCCGACGCGCATCGACGTCAACCTGATCAACCCGATCCGCGAGCTCGCCGATGGTCGGCCGGTCTTCAGCACGACGGTCGACGAGACGACACGCGCCAATCCGGCGTTCAACCACGTGCAGCAATATGCGTCGATCGCCGAGTCTACGTACAACGCGATCACGTTCCGCGTCCGCAAACGATTCTCCAACGGCTTATCGTTCAACTCGTTCTACACGCTGGCGAAAGCCGAGGACAACGCGGTTCTGGGGCTGATCATCGGTAGCACCGATACGCAACACAGCGACCCCACCAACATCAACCGCGACAAGGGTCCGACGCCGTTCGACGTGCGCCACTCGTTCATCACCAGTGGCGTATGGACACCGCTCAGGGATACGGTCATCGGCGACACGCAGATCGGGTTCGTCTTGAACTTCAACAGCGGGTTGCCGTTCACTATTCGTTCGAACCGGGACATCAACGGCGACGGCGTTTCCAATAACGATCGACCGGTCGGCATTACGCGTATGGCGCAGCACTTGGGGTGGTACCAGCAGGTCGATCTGCGCTTCTCGCAGTTCGTTCCGATTCGAGGGGGAACGCGGGCCGAGATCTTCGGCGAGTTCACTAATCTGTTCAATACCGAGAACCGGCGGTCGGTGAGCTCGACGGTGGGCGTCGACGCGCAGGGCAACGCCATCGAACCAATCCCCGCAGACGACCTGTTTCGGGCAACGCGGGGTTATCTGGCGAGGCAGTTCCAGTTCGGCGTCAAGTTCCTTTTCTGAGCGCTAGCCAAACCAGCCTCGAAAGAACATAGGCGGGGGCCGGGCGACCATCGGTTGCCCGGCCTCCGTTCTTTGCTCAGGGACGTCTCTCGGCATTCGGCGCGTCGGGACGCCATTCAGCTATCGGGTTCGGTCCGCGTCGGAAGCGCCATTTGTCGTTTCCTCGCCCTGTCGGCCTCGAGTACGCGGTCGATCAAGAGGGGGACCTGCCCCAGGTAGCCGCGGTAGTCGAGGCAGCGGGCAACCTCGTCGGTGGAAAGGTGCTCGGTCACCTCGGGGTGTGACGCGACGAGATCGCGAAACGAGAGGTCTTTGTCGCGGGCCTCGTGCGACAGCTTGCCCACGAGCTCGTGGGCGTGATCCGCACCCAACGATTCGGCCAGCGCCATGGTCAACGACTCCGACATCGACAACCCGCCGCTTCGATCGAGGTTGCGGAGCATGTTCGCCGGCTTGACGATCAGGCTCGCCAGCAGTCGGCGCGTCAATGCGAGCTGCGCGCTGGCCAGCAGACACACCTCCGGCAGGAACTTCCAGGAGGTTTCGCCCTGGCGATGGTCGTCTTCCCCTTCTGCGTGGATGTAGTCGAGCGCCGGATGGACATTGGATCGCAACAACCTGCCGAGGAAGACGACGGAACCCGATGCGACGGGGTTCTGTTTGTGCGGCATCGCCGAGCTCCCGACCTTGCCCTCGGTAAACTCGGTAACCTCGTCGATGTCGCTTTGCTGCAGGTTGTATATGTTCTGGGCGATCTTGCCCAGCGTCGCCGAGATCATGCACAAAACCATGACGAACTCGGCTACCCGGTCGCCGGCCGTCTTGACCGGTACGACGGCGGTCATCAGCCCTAGCCGCCGCATCAACCGCTCGTGAAGCTCGGGTCCCGCCTCGCCCAGCGAGGCGAAGGTCCCGATGGCGCCGCCGAACTCACCGACCAGCACGCGTGGCCGACTCGATACGAGTCGCTCCCTCTGGCGGTGAACTTCGTCGAGCCAGACGGCCGCCTTGAAGCCGAAGGTCACAGGCACGGCATGTTGCCCATGGGTTCGGGCCGCCATCACGGTGTCTCGATATCGCTCGACGAGGTTGGCGAGCTCGTCGGCTACACCGTCGAGGTCTGCAAGCACAAGCTCATAGGCATCCTTGATCTGGAGCACCATGCCGGTGTCGAAAATGTTCTTACTGGTGGCGCCCCAGTGAACGTAACGAGCCGCTTCGGGGGAAATGATCTTGCGGAGCTCGTCGATCAGAGGCACGACCGGGTTCCAGGTGGCGTCGAAGGCCGCCTTCATGGAAGCCAGGTCCAAACGGTCGATCTGTGCGGCGCCGGCGATCTCCTTCGCGGCCGCCTCGGGTATCAAGCCCAACTCGGCTTCAACGTGGGCCAGCGCGGCTTCGACGTCGAGCCAGCGCTGGTGCGTGGCTCGATCATCCCAGATCGCGCGC
Organism: uncultured Acidobacteriota bacterium; assembly: GCA_964430745.1. Lineage (GTDB taxonomy): Bacteria > Acidobacteriota > UBA890 > UBA890 > UBA890 > CBDCGW01. Next base: position 15,701 of record CAYSHI010000056.1, read on the forward strand.
ATCGGGCCTGTGCCGAAGCGATCCTTGAGATAGAACGAATCAAATACAGTGGATGGCATGGCGCCTCGCAGTAGCTTGGAGTCCGGGCTCTGTGAAATCCTGTTGCCGACCCGCGTGGTCGAGCACCGGGCCGCGGCGCGATCTCTACAGTCGCTCAAGGACGTGGAGTTCCAGTGTCCCACACCGTGAACGGGGAGACGTGGGACACTGACTTCCACAGAAAGTGCTGAGGAATCAGGCCGGTGGGACGAGAAGCGCAAGACCCGAGCATGATGCTGCAAGAGATCCGCCAGGCACCCGGGGCGATTGCTCGTCAGCTGGCAGCGAGCAGCGAAGATCTCGGATCGCTGGCGGCGCGGTTGCGGGACAAGCCTCCGCGTGTGGCGGTCATCGTCGGACGGGGTAGCTCCGACCACGCGGCGACATACGGGAAGTATCTGTTCGAGACCCGCTGCGGGCTGCTGACTTCGGTGGCCGCGCCTTCCGTGGTCACGATGTACCGGGCTCGCCTGGAGTGGGACGCTGCGCTCGTGTTGGCGATCTCGCAGTCCGGGGAGAGCCCTGATGTCGTGGCGACGATCGAGGATGCTCGTGCCGGCGGGGCGCTCACCGTGGCGCTCGTCAACCAGACTCATTCGCCGCTCGGGGCCGCGGCCGAGGTGGTGTTGCCGCTCCATGCAGGCCCTGAGATCAGCGTCGCGGCCACGAAGAGCTACATCGCCAGCCTCGTCGCGCTGGCCCGACTGGTGTCGGTCTGGCAAGAGGACCAAGACCTGCTCGACAAGATACGGTGCCTCCCCGACATCCTGAAAGGCGCCGCCGAGCTCGACTGGGAGCCGGCCTGGCAGGCCCTCACCGACGCGACGAACCTGCTGGTGCTGGCGCGTGGTTACGCCTATCCGATCGCCCTCGAGGCCGCTCTCAAGATGAAGGAGACATGCGGACTCCACGCCGAGGCGTTTTCCGGTGCCGAGGTCCGTCACGGCCCCATCGCCCTCGTCAACCCGGGCTTGCCCGTGCTTGTCTTTGCCCCGGCGGGTCCGACCATGCAAAGCACCCTCTCTCTGGCGGCAGAGCTGGCGGCCAGCAAGAGACCACGAACATCGGAGGGGACCGCAACGCCGGGCACCCGGGTCTTCGTCGCATCGCCCGCCGAAGCGCCCGGCGTTTGCACGCTGCCCGTGGCCGACACCCTGGACCCGGTACTCGACCCGATTCCGCTCGTGCAGGGCTTCTACCGCTTCAGCGAACGACTGGCTCGCGCCCGAGGCTACGATCCCGACAAGCCGTCAGCCTTGTCCAAGGTGACGAGAACACTCTGACGCGAACGAGGCACGAGACACGGACGGTGGGCCGTTGTATCTTTCCCGCGCCGACCTGAAGCGCTCTTTCGCCGCGAATACCGGTCACGGTCGTCGGCTCGCCGAGGCCCGAGAGGAGGAAGCTCGTGTCAAACGAAACTCCCCAACCCTCCCCCGAGACCACCCCGGTCAAAAAAGGCCTGTCGCCGCTGGCCTGGGTCGCCATCGGCTGCGGCGGCATCATCGTCGTCGGCTTCGTCGCCGTCGTCCTGCTCGGCTTCTTCATATTCCAGCGGGGCAGAGCGATGGTCGAGGAGGCGACCGGCTCCGGGTCTGTTTCCGAGTTCCTCGAGGAGATGCAGGAGAACCCGGCCAAGGCCACTGCCGAGACCATGATCCGCATGGACCCCGACCTCGACGTGGTCGCCACCGACGACGACGCCGGCACGATTACCGTCCGCAACAGCCGCACGGGCGAGGAAGCGACGCTGAACTTCGAGGACATCGCTGAGGGCCGCTTTTCGATGACCACGACGGAGGGCGATTACTCGATCGACGCGAGTGGCGCGGCCGAGGGCGGCGTGACGGTCATCGGACCGGAGGGCGAGACACGCATCGGCGCCAGCGCCGACCTCGCCGACGTTCCCGACTGGGTGCCGAGATACCCCGGCGCCACCGAGACACAGGGAACGATGAACTTCACCAATGCGGACGGCGTCATGGGCGCCTTCACCAGCAAGACCTCCGACGACGCCCAGACGGTGGTCGACCATTTCAAGCAGCTGTTCGAGGACCGCGGCTACGCAATCGGGACGGAGTCGATGACCAGGACCGGCGACGGCGTATTCGGCACCATCACCGGAGAGCTTGCGTCCGAGGGGCGCTCGATCAACGTGGTGATCATCGAAGACGCCGGTGAGAGCCAGGTCACGATCAACTACACCCAGAAGAACCAGTAGGTTGCCACCTCGGTCCAAACCGCAAAATCTCATGATCTGGGTCGAGAAGGGGAGGTCAGGTCAAGACCTCCGGCCTACCCCTTCACCCGCCGCGTCGATGAGCTCGCCCGGCCCCGTAACGGTAGTGACCTCATCGACGATCACCGGAATCCGGTTCCGGAACGACGGCAGCGCCAGGATCGTGCAGCCGGAGTACAGGCAGTTCTGCCAGCCGCCGATGCCGTGCCGTTGTTCCTTCGCCGGCCTTGCAGTACTTTTTAAATCAGATTGACGAATCCGAAATCTTGCATTGGGGACCCCTCCCCGCCGTGCAGCTCGCGGTGTTTCGCGGCGCAGGATTCGACTCGCCAAGGAACCAAGCCCGACGCATCGAGATTGCAAAAGCCATCATGCCCTACCCGGCTCTTCTCACCGCCAGACCGCTGCACTCACACAAGAGACGAGTTCGACGGAGCCGGGCCGTTTCTCTGGGCCTATCGTTGCTAGTGGTGGCAGCAGTCTTGTCATGCAACGAGGACAGTCCGACGCAACCCACCGCACCTGTCGTTGCCGGTTCGTCCGTCATCGGTGTATCCAGCTCGTCAATCAGCTTTTCCGCATTTCAGGGAGGCCCCGTCACAGGGGTGCAAACGGTGCTGGTCACCAACCAGGAAGCGGGGAAAGGGTCGCTATCGGGCCTGAGCGCGTCGGTAAACTACGCGAACGGGCAACCGAACGGCTGGCTGTCGGCCACCTTCGACCGAACGACAACACCCGCCCGGCTGACGTTGCGGGCGACGCCCGGCAACCTCGGTCAGGGAGTGTTCGCGGCGACCGTAACGGTGACCGCGTCTCAGCCGGCCCCCGGCTCTCAGGATCTTCAGGTGAGCTTCTCCATCAACGCCGCGCCCCCGGGCAGCGGTCCGCCCAGGATCGCGCTCTCAACCCAGTCGATCTCCTTCAGCGCGGCGCAAGGAAATGCGGGCCAGCTCTCCGAGACCGTTTCGATCACCAATAACGGCGGCGGCACGTTGTCGGGACTGAACGCGAACGTTTCGTACGGAGCCGGCGGGCAATCAGGATGGTTGACGACACGGTTCGACCGCACCACGGCGCCGGCAACGCTGACGCTGGAAACGTCGGCGGGGGCCCTGCTGGAGGACAGCTACGCGGCAACCGTCTCGATTTCTTCGGGAACCGCCGGCAACAGCCCCCAGGTGGTGGGCGTGATCTTCGACGTGGGACCCGCTCCGCCTTCACAAACGACTCAGACGCTCATCGTGAACCCGACGTCGATCACACTCCAGGGAACCGTTGGTGGCAGCAAGGTCGTCGGGACTGCAAGGATCACGAGCAGTGGAGCTCCGGTGACTGGTCTCAGCGTGACGATGACCGACGGTCAGGGGAATCCGCCCGGTTGGCTTTCGGCCACTCTCAGTCAAACCGAAACGCCGGCCACGCTCGAGCTGACTGGAGACCCCGCTACTCTCGGCGAAAATACCTACACCGCGACTGCCACGGTGAGCGCTCCTCAAGCCACCAGCGGTGCCGCGGTCCCGGTGGAATTCACCGTCTCTGATGTCCCTCCGCCGCCGCCTCGCACTCCAACCGGAACGTTGCGCGCGACAGCCTGCTGTTTTGTCGGCGGCGAATTCCAGGTCCTGAATCAAGGCAACAGCGAGGTCGCAAGGGGCGGAACCCTCATCGCCTCTGATGTAGTCGCCGACTTTGATCTTCCTCCCGGTCAATACACGGCGGTTTGGCTGCCAGAGGACGGCCAGTTGAACTGCTTGGATCCGTTTGGCTTCAACGGCAAACCGGCGACGGTCACCCTGGGCGCGACGACGAACGTCGATTTCAACCTCCAGTGCAGGATGATGGGAGCGGTCGTGCACAACAACACTCCGGGCAGCGTGTACCAACTGATATCGATCGTCCTCGATGGCGAAGAACTGCTTACCGGCCCGCCCCTCTGGGTGGACCCCGGGCAAATCCACTACATCGCCGACGGGACCATCAGTATGGGCAGCCACACGATCAGCGTCACCAACGGCGGTGCTCAGGGCTCTTTGTACACACACCACGAAACCTTCGGAGTCAGCTGGGACACGGTCTCGCACATCTTCCCCTTCGGCCTGGGCGGGGGTGACCCGACGGTTCAAGAAATCCTGAGCAGCTTCAGCCCTTCGCATCCATGGGTGTCAGATCCGGTCACAGATTGCTCGTCGCAGACCTACCGATATCGGTTCGAGTTCCACGAAACTGGCTCGTACCAGTTGCACGAGCAGGTGGGGAGAAACTGGCGGTCGCTCCGTTCGGGAAGCTACAGCGAGATCAATCTGCCGCGGGAGGCCGACTACACGCTCGACTTTTCGGCGGACCACCCCAACGATGGCAGTGCACAACTCCAAGAGCTCACGAGCATCTTCGACATGGACAATGGTCGCGACTCTTGTAGCACCACATTGACCTACCGGAAGCAGTGACCGGGCCTTCGACTGATATCCGTCAATTCGGGCTCGGCGGGTCGGGGCCGAGGCACCATGATGCTTCAGCGTAGTTTCCGGATCGCCAACTTGGTGCACTCACATCAGAGACGAGTTCGACGGAGCCGGGCCGTTTCTCTCTGTCGACCACCTTCGACCGAACGACAACACCCGCCCGGCTGACGTTACGGGGGCTGAATACGAGGCCGCGCTCCAGAAACGTGGCGACCTCACAGTCTGGCTCTCCGATGACGCTGTGCTCAGGTCCGAGCCATGCACCAACGCCCGTCGTGGCCGGTAAACACCCAGCAGGTCCTGACGCCGCGGGTTGATGGCGATGCCGCGCTCGGTGATGACCACGTCGATGAGCTCGCCCGGACCCGTAACGGTAGTGACCTCATCGACGATCACCGGAATCCGGTTGCGAAACGACGGCAGCGCCAGGATCGTGCAGCCGGAGTACAGGCAGTTCTGCCGGCCCCCGATGCCGTGCAAGAGCATGCCGTCGGAGTTGTTTTGCTACCGGCGCAACGAGTACGTTGCCGACGTCATGGAAACCGGAACCGGCGCTGGGAGCGAACGATGATCCGCATCTGCCGCGAAGATCAGCTTGAGGCGATCCTGGAGGTGGTCAACGACGGGGCGCGTGCCTACCGGGGGATCATTCCGCCCGATCGGTGGAAGGAACCGTACATGCCCGAGGGCGAGCTTCGCCGCGAGATCGAAGCCGGGGTCGTTTTCTCCGGCTACTACGAGGGTGAGCGGCTCGTCGGTGTGATGGGGATCCAGGATGTTCAAGACGTGACCCTGATTCGGCACGCTTACGTTCGAACGAAGAGCAGGAGAAAAGGGATCGGGAGTCAACTGCTCGAACAGCTTCGCGCAGAAACCACACGACCGTACCTGATAGGGACATGGTCGGCTGTAACGTGGGCGATCCGCTTCTACGAAAAGCACGGTTTCCGGCTGCTCTCGCCAGAAGAAGCCGCTCGCGTGTTGAGGAAGTATTGGTCGATACCGGACCGACAGGTCGAGACCTCGGTCGTGCTCGCAGACGACCGGTGGAGGTAATGCCGCCGTAGCGCCACCCATGTCATCGGCGGCACAGTGGCTGCACGAATCGCTGTCCGGCACCCTGCTAAACCTCACGGCTTGATCCGCCGTCAGAACTTATGGAACGCCGCTCCGGAGCCGCCCCTCATGTGCCCTTGCCTCCCCGGCCTCCGGGCCTGCCGTAGTCCTCGAGCCGTCGCCCCTCGCTCCGACCGGCCGTACTCCTCGAGCCGCCGCTCATCTTCGATCGGTGGGGCGGCGCGAATCTCCTCGATGGGGCCGATGATGACGATGCTCATGCGCTCGGGATGCAGGTACTTCTGTGCCGCGGCGCGGACCTGCTCGCGGGTGACGGCGCGGATGAGGTCCGGGTAGGCGGCGCTGCCGGAGTGACTGCAGCGGCGGAGCCATTCGCGCGCCAGCGTGCGCGCAGTGGCGTTGCCGTCGGCGAAGCCGGCCGCGAAGGTGCCATCCGCCAGCGCCCCCTGGGCAACGAAGAGCTCTTCCTCGGAAACCAGCGACTCTCGGATTCGTTCGATCTCGCGCAGCGTCAGCTCGATCAGCAGGCGGATGACGGCGGGGCGCCCGTAGGTACGGAACGTGTAAGCACCCGGTCCATGCAGAGACGGCTCGAGAAAGCCGGAGTCGTCGTTGGTCAGACCGCGCCGATCACGCGTTACGCGAAAGAGCCGGGTGTCGAAGTGCCCGCCGCCGAGGATGTAGTTCATCACCTCGAGCGCGGCCTGATCCTGCTCGGGAACGAGCGGAAGCTCGTGGCCCAGGACCACCCAACCCTGGAGCTTGTCGACATCGTGCAGGTATAGGCGGCGCGGGGCTTCGGTGGCCACCGGCGCGAAGGCTATCGGCTCGGGGGCGGGGCGGGAGGACCATGATCCGGCGGACGATGATCCGAAGGCCGCGATCAGCGCATCTCGCATTTCGGTGGCGGCGAAGTCGCCGGCGATTGCCAGCGTGACGTTGCCCGGCGACAGGTACGCGGCGCCGAGCTCGGCAACGGTTCGGCGATCGAGCGCGGCGAAATCGTCGTTAGTGGGCTGATACCCGTACGGGTGGCCCTCGAAGAGGTGGTCACGAAAGGCCTGCACGGTGGCGTCGAGCGAGCCTTCGTACAGGACGGGGCCGGATTCGCCGGCCGCCGTATCGGAACGGTTGCCGCCGGCGCCGGGCGCCGAACCGCCCGCCAGCGATGCGGGGTCGGGGACGCGGGGTGTTTGCAGCACGCCCGCCAGCAGGCGCAGGGCTGCGACAGCATCTTCGCTGGGCACGTTGAGCGTGATCTCGGTTTCCTCTCCGCCCATCGTCACCCGGTATTCGGCCACCATGGCTTCGAGGGCGCGGCGAAAGCCTCCCGCGCCCATGTCGGCGGGACCTTGCTGCAGGCCGCGCAACAACACCTCGGCCGCTCCCTCCGGGCCGTGCGCTGTGCCAACGCTGGCGAACGCCGAGAAGGTCACCAGCGGAACGGTGTGGTCCTCCACCACGTAGGCCACCA
>CAYSHI010000057.1:0-4771 GCA_964430745.1 uncultured Acidobacteriota bacterium
GGCGTCGGCAGCTCGCGCGAGACCGCGGTACACGCCGAGAAGTACTCGGGCATCCGCATCGCCATTGCCGACTCGTTCGCGCCGATCCACGCCCGCAACAACATCAATCAAGGCGTTCTGATGGCCGGCCACGACGTTCTCCGGCGGCTGCAGCGCGGTGACGAAGTGCCGCTCGACGACTTTTGCCGCGACTTCGATCCCATCACTCGATCGATCGTCGAGCACGGCGGCCTCTTCCCTTTTGCCCGCGCGCTGGCGGCCGGTCGCATCGATGTCCCCTCGCCCGAAACCGGCGAGCGGCCGATGACCATGACGGAGAAGATCCTCGCCCGCCATCTGGTGCGTGCCGATGAGAGCGCCGCCGACGCCTGCGTGAAACCCGGCGACGCGGTTCTCGTCGAGGTCGACGGCGGCTATTCGCACGATTTCACCTCGGCACAGGTGCATTACTTCCTGCAGCAGGAACACGGCGACGACTACGAGCTCCAGAACCCCGAGCGCTTCGCCGCCTTCGAGGATCACCTCGTGTACGCCGACGAGGTCGCCAAGCTGCAGCCGTTCATGCCGAAAGTCGAGACCATGCGCCGGTTGCAGCGGGAGTTTCAGCAACACACCAACGTCGGCGACTATCTGACACGCGATGGAGAGTCCCCGGGAATCTGCCACGAGGTCGCCCGTGAGCGCATGATCGAGCCGGGAGACTTCATACAGGCCACCGACAGTCACACCTGCATGGGCGGCTGCAACAACGCGCTCGCGTGGGGCGTCGGCGCGACGGAATACGCGAATCTGACGTATTCGGGATTCACCTTCGTCCAGGTGCCCGAGGCGATTCGCTTCGAGCTCGTCGGCGAGTTGGCGGACAACGTCACCGCCAAGGACGTCATGCTGCACATCCTGCTGCACTTCGCCAAGCCGCAGGCGACGCTCAATCGGGTCATGGAGTTCACCGGGCCCGGCGTGCGCGGATTGTCGGTGGACGAGCGCGCCACGCTCACGAACATGGCGACCGAATGCTCCGCCCGCGGCGCCATCGTCGAGGCCGACGACGCCACCTTCGCGTGGATCGCCGCCCACAGGCCGGGCGTGGACATCGAGGCGATGCGCGCCCGGGCGGTGGCTCCGGACACAGCGGCGGAGTACGGCGGCGGCGTGCACACCATCGACCTGGCCGCCATCAGCCCGATGGTCGCCCACCCGGGCGACCCCGACCACGGCATTCCCTCCGATCCGACAAACGGCGCTCTGGTTGTCGACCTCGAGCGCATTCCGATCGACATCGCCTACGGAGGTAGCTGCACGGCGGGCAAGATCGACGACTTGGATTTCTATTACCGGGTCGTTGCCGAAGCCGTCGGCGCCGGCCTGAGGGTGGCCGACGGCGTCGTGTTTCTTATCCAGTACGGCTCCGAGACCGTCGAGTCCTACGCGCGGGAGCAAGGCTATGTCGAGGACTTCGAGCGCGCCGGCGTGACCCTCATACGCCCCGGGTGCGGCGCCTGCATCGGCTGCGGTCCGGGAGTATCGGAGCACGCCGAGCAAGTCTCCGTCAGCGCCATCAACCGCAACTTCAAGGGTCGCTCGGGCCCCGGCAAGCTCTACCTCGCCTCCCCCTTGACGGTCGCGGCTTCGGCATTCATGGGCCACATATGCCTCTATGAGCCGGGGATGTTCGCACGCAGTAAAACCGCGGAGGAGGCCCCGGTCGCGGGTTGACCGGCGATTCCCATGACATCTGAGCGGCGTCTCGGTTCTTCTCGCGTACTCTTGCTGGCAAACGCGCTGGTATTCGCGAGCTCTACCTGCATCATGGTCCTCGAGCTGGTCGCCGCACGCCTCATCGCCGCCAACCTCGGCGCCTCGCTGTACACGTGGACATCGGTCATCGGTGTCATCCTGGCGGGCATCAGCATCGGCAACGTCCTCGGGGGCAAGCTCGCCGATCGACAGAAGCCGCTCCGCATTCTGCCGATGCTTTTTCTGGCCGCGTCGGTGCTCAGCTTCAGTGTCCTGTGGTTGAGCCAGTACGCCGAGACCTGGTGGCGCCCCGACTCCGTCTCCTGGCCGGGGTGGGTGCTGTTCAACGTCCTCGTGATCTTCATCGCCCCGGCATTGACGCTCGGCACCATCGGGCCGGTGGTCGCCAAGATGGCGCTCGACGAGGGCGAGCGCACCGGCTCGACGATGGGCAATATCTACGCTTGGGCGGCGGCGGGATCGATCCTCGGCACCTTTGCCACCGGATTCGTCCTCGTCGACTGGATCGGGACGCGCGCCATCGTCACCTCCGTGGCGGCTCTTCTTGCTCTCATCGCGTTGGGCCTCGCCTCCATGCAATACCGCGCCGGCGGTGTCTTCATCGGCGTTTGGCTCTGTATCCTCGGGGCCTTCAACGCCGTTGCCTTCGGCCCCTGGCACTGGGCGCAGGATCTCGGTGTGTTTCTGCTGTTGCGGCCGGACCACTCCTACCTGGAGTACTACGACGAGAGCAATTACTTCTCGATACAGGTATACGACGCCGAGGAGATGGAAAACGCCCGTATCCTGGCATTGGACAACCTCGTGCACAGCTACGTATCGGGCGACGACGTCACCGAGCTGATCTACGACTACGAAACCGTCTACGCCGCGATCGTCCATCGCACCGCTCCCCCGCGACCGCTGCGGTCGCTGTTCATCGGCGGCGGCGGCTTCGTCTTCCCACGCTACATGGAGGCGGTATACCCGGTCGGAGCCCTCGACGTCGCCGAGATCGACCCCGCGGTCAAGCGGGCGGCACAGCGGGCGCTCTATCTTCCCGCCGACGACCGCACCGATATCACCACACACACGATGGATGCCCGCAACTTGGTCGACGACCTGTTGCGCGATGGCGCCGCCGGTACCTACGACTTCATCTTCGGCGACGCCTTCAACGATCTGAGCGTCCCCTATCACCTGACGACACGTGAATTCACCGCCGACCTCCAGGAGCTGCTGAGCCCGGACGGGGTCTACATGATCAACATCATCGACGTCTATCGAGAGGGCCTCGGCCGCTTCCTGGGGAGCTTCGTGGGGACGGCGATGCAGAGCTTTCCCTACGTGTACGTCTTCGCCAGCTCGAGCGACGGCCCCACCGAGGAGCGCGACACGTTCGTCGTCGCCTGCGCCCTGCAGCCGCTCGACATTCATAACCTGGGCGAGCGCGACAACGACTACCCGTTTACCGGCACGCTCTTCGCCTATGCCGAAAACGGCGAATTCGGTGGCGAAATGGCGACGGTGATCGAACGCAGCGGTGGGCTGATCCTGACCGACGATTTCGCCCCCGTCGGCAACCTCCTGGCGCCGATCTACAGCGGCCAGTAGGGCGCCGCGCGCAGCGTGGGTTTCGCCGCGAGACCGAGGCGGCGAGGGTCGCATGGCCACCAGTCCCCAAGAGTGTCCAATAGCGACGCTCGCGTGGCGAATACTCACCGATAGGGGTCGATTTTTGCTCGTCGCGGCGTTACAAACAAGGGACGACCCGGCCGGAGCCCAGCCTCATGCAGCCCGTCCCACGAAAGCCCACTGTTCGCGGCCAGACGTGGGCGGGAGTGACGATGCTGGCACTGGTCATACTCCTCGGCCCGGCGGACGTCGCGCGAGCCCAGAAGCTCGAGATCCGCAACAAGTCCCGGGTGCTGCTCGGCCGCACACAAATCACCGACACGGCAACGCTGTCGGACAAGCGCTATTCGCTGGGCTTCACCAACACCTTCCGCGAGGGTCGGAATCTCTCCAACGTGCTGTCCGGTCGGCTCGAGCCGACGTCTTCGACGAAGCTGTCGGTGGACACCCGATTCGAAGGGTCCACGACCGAGTGGGAGGTGAAGGTCAATCAGAAGCTCGGCTCCTTCACCTTCGATGTAGGCGGCGGCAGCGACGGACTCTTCCATACCGGCGTCCTGTACGGCGCCCGCAAGGGCAAGGGCTTCGGCTTTTCGGCCGCCTGGGTCGGCGACGACCGACGTCGCGGCGCCAACCTGCAGTTGTGGCACTACGTCGAGACGATCGACGTCGTCGCATCGATCCGCCATGACCGGCGCGGCTTCGGCTGGTCGGCAAACACCGGCGATAAGATGGCGAACGTCCTGCGCGGCGTGCTGCGCTACGAGACCAGTAGCGGCGCGGACGGCAACGGATCGTCCCACCAGGTCATCTACGGCCGCAGCATGCGCGACGGCTCGGACGCCTACACCGGCTTCGAGCAGCTCCGCTTCGTCCCCGAGGAGGACGTCTTCGGCGACGACGGTGTCAATATCCGCAGCCCCCTGTACCCGGACGACGACCCTCTCGCCTGGCTTGTCGAGGGTTATGGCGCGCGCTTCGGCGACGTCGAGCTCGACACCGAGAACGTACTGGAGGCGGAGATGATCTCCTACATCAACGACTCCATCTGGCTGGGCGGCGACGTCATGATGAAGGACGGACTGACCGAAGCCGTCGAAGCCCAGTTCGGCGTCACCGGACAGAGTCTCAAGCTGGCCGCCACGTTCGGGTACGGGCCGCAGAGCGAGCGCTTCAGCGGCGCGGTTCAGTTCCGCTGGACGCCGCTCAAGCCCGCTTCCGCGAAGTAATCGCGGGAAGCCGCAGGCTGATCTTCAGGCCCGGCTCGTTGTCGGCCAGCTCGACACTCGCGCCGTGCAACCTCGCCACCGCCTGCACGAGACTCAAACCGAGCCCGCTCCCGGGCGTGGAGCGACTGTCGTCCGCCCTCCAGAAGCGCTCGAAGACCCGGTCTCGATCG
>CAYSHI010000058.1:0-5155 GCA_964430745.1 uncultured Acidobacteriota bacterium
CTCCCCACCGAGCTTGGCAAACAAGCGAGCGGTCCACTCACCGTCTTTCGAGCGCGATACCGGAATGACACTCGGTGGACGGAGTTGCACCCACGGCATCATCGCGAGCTGCGAGTGCCAGAAGGCATAGATGAGCGGCCCACCGTCGTCCGGGAGGGCGCTGTCCCGTCCGTGGAAGGACAGACGCATGGTCGCGCGCGTGGCGCGCAGCCAGGCGGCTCCGACGTTCGGGACCAGGGCGAGAATCAGCCGATCAGACAAACGTCCGCAACCTCACGAGCCCGGAGCCGCGTCGACGAACTGCAGCGAGTAGAGGTCCCGGTAGGGACCCGGGCGAGAAACCAGCTCATGGTGCGTCCCCGTCTCCAGAATGCGCCCGTGGTCCAGGACGACGATCAGGTCGGCCCGACGCACTGTCGTCAGACGATGGGCGATGATCAAGGTCGTGCGGCCTTCCATGAGGTTGGCCAGCGCATCCTGCACCTCGCGCTCGGAACGCTCGTCGAGATTGGACGTGGCCTCGTCGAGGATGAGTATGGGGGCATTCTTGAGCAACGCCCGGGCAATAGCGATGCGCTGCCGTTGGCCACCCGAGAGCATCAGGCCGCGCTCTCCGAGAACCGTTTCGTATCCCTGTGGAAGCTCCCTGATGAACACGTCCGCCTCGGCGCTGGCCGCGGCCCCCCGGACGGCCTCGATGGGAACGGATGGGCGACCGTAGGCGATGTTGTTGCGCACCGTATCGTTGAACAGAATCGTTTCCTGCGTGACGATGCCGATTTGACTGCGAAGCTCGGTAACGCGGATGTCGCGCAGATCCAGGCCGTCGACGCTGACGCGTCCGCCGGTGGGATCGTAGAAGCGCGGGATCAGGTTGGCAATGGTGCTCTTCCCCGCACCGGAGCGGCCAACCAAGGCGACGGCTCGGCCTGCGGGAATGTCGAAGCGGACGTCGTGCAGCACGTCCCTGAGCTCGCCGGCCGCGTCACGATAGGCAAAGCGAACGTCCTCGAAACCGATGCCTTCGATAATGGCCGGCATCGGCATGGCCTCGTTTCCTTTCGCCGCGGCGCCGTTTCCCGCCGCGGCGCCGGCGGCCAGCAAGCCGGCGGCCGCCTGGTAGCCCGCCTCCGAGTAGCCTTCCTCCACCGGCGCGTCGAGGATCTCGAAGACGCGGTCGGCGGCGGCCGCTGCGGCCTGAATGCGGGCGTTCGCGGCGCCGAGCCTGCGAATCGGCGAGTAGCTGGCGAAGCCAGCCGCGAGAAACTTGAAGAACTGCCCCGCGCTGAACGCATCCTGACGAATCTGCAGGGCTCCGTACACCAGCACTGCCGCGCCGCCGATCGCTGCGATCAACTCCATGAGCGGTGAGCTGATGCTCGCCAGGCGCAACGCCCGTGTCGAATGGTGGTAGAGCCGCTCGGCCGCGCGTCGAAACTTCTCGCCTTCGAAGCTCTCCATGCCGAAGGCTTTGACGATGCGAATTCCGGTCAAGGTCTCTTGCAGCAGCGTGGAAACGTCGCCGAGCCCCTCCTGGGTATCGCGGCTCGCTCCGCGCATGCGCCGCCCGAAGCGTGTGATCACGCTCAAGAGCGCCGGTGCCACCACCAGCACAGCCAGCGCCAATCGCCAGTCGGTCCAGAACATCACGCCGACGAGGCCGACGACGGTCAGGCCGTCGCGCAAGACGTCGACGAGCACACGGGAAAGTACCTCCTGGACAGCCAGAACGTCGGCCGTAACCCGTGACATCAAGCCACCGGTGGAGTGGCGCGTGTGGAAGTCGAGGGGAAGCAGCTCGAGATGACGAAAAAGATCGATGCGCAGATCGCGGACCATGGCGAATCCGACCGCGCCCATGAGGAAGCTCGAGAGGAAACGCGCGACACCGAGTACCAGATACAGGACAACGAGGGCCCCCGCCAGTCGCTGCAGGTATTCGTAGGTCACGTCCGCCTGCAGCGCGGTATCGACGATCGGCTCGAGCATCGAGATGATGATGACCGTGGCCGCGGCGACGCCGCACATTGCCGCGATCGCCGCGATCATCCGCGGTATGTACGGCGTCAGATAGCGGCGCAGACGATAGAGATTGTTCATGAGCCGGCGCCGCCGAGGACAGGCGCGTCGTCAGGTAGCGCGCATCCCGCAGTCTGCAGGATAGTGGCTGCGGCGCGCATACTCGCTCCGGGTCCGCCCAGTTGCCGGCGAACCTCGGCAAGGGCCGATAGCACCGAATCTCGACGCGCCTCTTGGTTGAGCAAGGTATTCAGCTCGTCCGCAATGCGGGGGCCGGTGACCTCCCCCTGCACCAGCTCCGGTACAGCGCGCCGGCCGGCGATGAGGTTGACGAGCGCGATATGGCGCACGTCAACCAGTAATTTGGCGAGATTATAGGTAAGCCAGGAAGTCCTGTAAACGACCACCATGGGTGTGTCCGCAAGCGCTGCCTCGAGCGTCGCCGTGCCGGAGCAAACAGCAGCGACGGCGGCATGCTCCAACGTCGCGTAGTAGTCGTCGTGAATCAGATGGATGTGCGCGGAGATCTGAGGAAACCTCGCCAGCGCCCGCTCATACACTTCGCCTGCCGCGGTCGGCGAGACCGGGATCAGGAATCTCGGCTCGCGGACCTGCGATATCAGCGCCTTCGCCGCCTGCAGCATGGGGCTCAGCAGCCTCCCGATCTCCGATTGGCGACTGCCGGGCAGCAGCGCGATCCAGTTGTCGCCGGGCGGCACGCTGTGCCGCTCCGCGAAGGCGGCGCGATCGTCGCCGAAACTGACCGCGTCCAGGAGCGGGTGGCCGACGAAATCCACCTGCAGGCCGGTGCCCGCGTAGATCCGGCGCTCGAAAGGCAGGATGACGACCATGCGATCCACCAATTGGGCGATCCGCTTGACCCTACCGGAGCGCCACGCCCACACCTGCGGGCTGATGTAGTAGACGATCGGCAGGTCCGGGATGCGTTTCCTGAGGCGCCGGGCCAGCGTCAGGTTGAAATCGGGATAGTCGATCAACACCACCGCGTCGACGGACTGCTCTTCCGCGGCCGCTGTCAGCGAGTTGAGCGCGGCGCGGACCTCGCCGAGATGGCGGACTACCTCGGTGATCCCCATCACCGCGAGCGTCCTGATGTGATACACGAGGTCGACACCCGCCGCCTGCATGCGGTCTCCCCCGACACCTATCAGCTCGATATCACCGGACAGGCGGTGAATCGCCCGCGCCAGGCTGGCGCCGTGCAAGTCGCCGGAAGCTTCGCCGGCTACCAGCATGATGCGGGTCGGCGCAGCACCCCCGTTTCGTTGCTTCGTGGAAGTGTGGGGCATCGTGGCGATTCTACCTCGCCGCCGGCGGAGACAGAGTAGCCACGTCCGCGTGCTAGTATCGGGCCGCTTCTTTCGCTAGACAGGTGTCCCCTTCCGAGCCCGCAAGGGCCTTTTTTATCAGGGGCTTTCGGCACCCTGCCCGATGAACATCGTCTTCGACTTCCGACCGGCACTGATCCGCAGCACGGGGGTCGGAACCTACGTTCACAACCTCGTTGCGGCGCTCACCGAGACCAACCCGGAGGACACCTACACTGTGTTCTCGGCCTCCTGGAAGGACCGCTTGCGCGACGCTCCGAGCGGTGTCCGTGTCACCGACTGGAAGATACCCGTCCAGCTGCTGGACTGGGCCTGGCACCAGTGGCGCAGGCCGGGTGTGGAGCGGTTCGTCGGCGCGGTCGATGTGGCCCACTCCCCCTCCCCCATGCTGCTGCCGTGCCGTTCCGGCCGCACGGTGATAACCGTCCACGACTGCTATTTCATGCGGCACCCCGAGGACGTCTTCGGGCCCGTAAGGGACCACTACGTTCCCCTCGCTCGGCGCTCCGCGGCGGAGGCCGATGCCGTCGCCGTTGTTTCCGAGACCACCGCAAAGGAAGCGATCGAGCTTCTCGGCGTGCCGGAGGACAAGATCTGCGTCACCCCGCTGGGGGTGGCTGCGAGCTTCTTCGATCCCGGCATCGGCGCCGCCGACACGTTGGTCGAAACCTACTCTCTGGACAGGCCGTTCGTCCTCTTCGTCGGCCGCCGTGAAAAGCGCAAGGACCTGGCAACCTTGCTGGCGGCGTTCGACGACCTCATCGCCGATGGCGAAGACTTACTGCTCGTTCTCGTCGGGCCCGATGCCCCGGGCTGGGCGGAAATCTGGGAAGTTGCCCCCGAGCGCGTCCGCCGGCTCACACGCCTGATTCCCCACCAGCGCACCGCCCAGATCGCCTCGCTCTACGCCCGTGCGTCGATCCTGGCGATGCCCTCCCGCTGGGAAGGCTTCGGTCTCACCGGGCTCGAGGCGATGGCGGCCGGAACCCCGGTGGTGGCCAGCAGCGTCGGCTCGCTGCCCGAGGTCCTCGGCGATGCGGCGCTGTTCGCGCCGGCGGCCGACGCCGAGGCGATGGCGGAGCACCTTCGCCGCCTCCTGCACGACGAGGATCTCGCCGAGCAGCAGCGCACCAGGGGACGTGCGCGGGCAGCGCAGTTCCGCTGGCGCGATACGGCGAGACGCACCCACGCGCTCTATCAGCGTCTGAGGAACGGATGAAAATCGCCGTCGACGCCAGAGAGATCACCGGGCAACCCACCGGCGTCGGTCGCGTCCTCGGTGGCCTTCTCGATGCCTGGCCTGAGGACGACGAGATCACCCTCTACGCGCGAGGTCCGGTTCCCTTCCGTTACCTCGGCGGCCGTCGCCGCGCCCGCGTGATACCCGGCCCCTCGCGCATGCCCGGCGCTGTCTGGGAGCAAACCGTGCTGCCACGGCAGATCCGTCGCGATGCCGCGGAGGCCCTCTTCTCGCCGGCCTACGGAATGCCCGTGAGAACGCCCTGCGGAGCCGTCGTCGGCATGCACGATTGCGCCTGCGAGGCGACACCCGAGGAGTTCGGATGGCGCGAACGCCGCCGGCGACAGTGGGTTGCGCGGCGGGCGAGCTCGCGGGCTCGCTTCTTGTTTACCGGCTCGCATTTCGCCGCCGACGAAATCGAGCGTTGGTACGGGGTCCCCAAGCGTCGCATCGTCGCCGCGTCCTACGGCCTCGACGCCGGTTTCCGCCACCTCGCCCCGCACGACGTGGAGAGGGTACGCGACCGGTACGGGCTCGAGGGCCACAC
>CAYSHI010000059.1:0-7066 GCA_964430745.1 uncultured Acidobacteriota bacterium
GGGTCCGCCCTCGACCCGCGCCTGTTGGCCCGCGGGCTCGGCACTTTTGCGCTCACGAGCCTCTTGCCGCCCGCGGGCTTCGCCATGGTGTACGCCGGCGTGATGGCGAAAGCGGCCAGGCTCGACGCCCAGGGCGAGAGCGCGCGACTGGCCGAGCATCTCGCGTCGTTCTTTTCCTTCTATCACGCGGTGGTCATCGCGCTGTTGGTGGTGACCGGCTTCGTGCTGGCCCGCGGTTGGCGCGCCACGACCAGATCCGAGATTGGCGCGGCCCTGGTCCGTGCCGCAGCGTCTATTGCCGTCGTGCTGGCGATCGTGTGGCTGACGTCGATGCCGGGCCTGCGAGCCATGCAGGCCGATGTCCTGCTTCGCGAGGGCAACGCCTACGCACTGGCAAGGCGATTCGAAACCGCCGCGCGTCTTCACGATCGCGCCGTCGAGCTTCGCCCTGCGGAGGACGGCTACTTCTTCTGGCGGGGCAACGTTTACTTCGACTGGGCTCGATACACCAGCAACGATGGCGAGCGGCAACGGCGGTTCGAGAGAGCCGTCGCCGACATCACGCGTGCCGTCGAGCTCAACCCTCTCGACCCCTCTCATCACGCCAACGTCGGCCGGGTGCTGATGGCTTGGGCGGCGACCGTGAGTGAGCCCGACCGCCGGCGCCGGATGTGGCTCGAGGCCGATGCCTGGCTCGATACGGCCCTCCGACTTCATCCTCGGTCCCTCGACTTCGCCGCCGAGCGCGCTCGGGTGCGGCGCCTGCTGGCTTCCTCGTAGAGGAGCCTCGAAGCGCCCCCAATCGCAGTGTCGACGCCGCAGCGCCGCTTACACCGGCGAACCGTGAAGATCAGGCCGCACCGCCGCGGATGACGGGGAGCCGGGAGTTCCGACTGCAGAACCCTGGACACGAGCGGGTCGCACGGGGCACGCTTGGAGCACGACCCGGAGACATGAGCTCGCGACAACAGGAGGCTCGGGATGAAGCGATTCGGTTTTCGGCTGGCGATGTTGCTGGCGATCGTGGTGGCGACCTTGGCAAACGCCGGTGCCGATTCGTGGCAGCGCGGCGCGCAGAAGGCCATCGTGACATCGATCACGATGGACGGCAGCGGCGGTGTCAACCTGGCGTTGCGCGACGTCGGCGAGATGAAGGTCGCCGACGGCACGTTTCGCATGGGGCGTGAGGCCGAAGTGGTGTTCGGCGGCGGCCGCATCCGCTCGGCCACGCTGCGGGGGTCCCTGATTCCGTCCCAGTTGTTTTCGCAGGCACGGCGCGGCGCGTTCTCAATCGAGGATTTCACCATCGAGGACGATGGGATCCTAATGAAGGTGGAGAAGGGCGAGATTCCACTTCCCGACGGCCAGTACGAGCTCCAGATACGCGCCGGCCGCGACCATGGTGAGGAGCGGCGCGCGACGAGCTTCACCGTTCGCCAGGGGAAGGTCACAGAGGTGATGATCGACTCGATCTATTGAGCGGGCTGTCCAATCCTTGAGGACATCGGGGCCCCGAGAAGGGTAGCAATGGAGGAGAATTAAGGGCGCTTGTGATCATGATCGATGAGGACCTCGACCTGCGGTCAGGAGGCCGCACACTCGACGCTGGGACGAAAATCCCGCTTGCCTCCGTAAAAGTCGAGGAAGGCAACCGCCTGTCGTTTATACCTCTGGAACGTCGGGTAAAGGCTGGTTTTCGAGGTAAAGGCGTCGACCGCGTCGTTCGAAGCCTCCCCGAACGGCTCCTTCGAACACGAGTCGAGCGGCGCCAGCCTGACATTCGGCGGCGGCGAGTGAACTCGGTAAACTGTCGGATATCCAGATAGAATTGCCCGATTTCGACCCGCTCGCCGGCCCGGGCGGCACGAGGGCGCCGACAACGAGGAGGCAGATGATGAATCGAATCGCGCGACGGATCGCCTGGCCGCTGGCACTCGTGATTGCCCTGGTGGCTCTGCAATCTGCGCCCGCCGCCGCTCAACGTGAGGATGCGTGGATCGACGTGCTTTCCGTCAGACTGGAGGCGAACGGGCTCATCGTGATCGTCTGCCGGGACATCGGCGAGGTGCAGTTTGCCGACGGCACGCACCAGACCGAAAGCAAGATCGAAGTCGTGTTCCGCGGCGGTCGCCTTGTCTCTGTCACGGAGCGTGAGGCGTTCATCGCCGACAGCTTCTTCCTGGCCGACGACGGCAAGGTGATGATGAAGGTGGAGGAAGGCGAAAAGCCCTTCCCGGATGACGATTTTCGACTCCAGGAAACGCGTCGCGATCGGGGGAGAGAACAGCGTGCGACCGGATTTCGGGTTCGTGACGGCAATATCGTCAGCGCGCTGATCGACTGGCTCGGATCGAGGGCAGCCGATGAGAAGGGTTCGCAGGCCCCCAACGCGAGCAAGGACTGATGGCCCCGACAACCTCTCAGAGCCGAATGATGGCGGCCACAACCAGGAGGTGAATCATGCACCGAATCGAGCGAGAAGCCGGCTGGGCGGCAGCGATGGCGATTGCCGTGCTGGCGATCACCGCGCTGGCGACCGCGGCACTAACGTTGACAAGCGGACCGGCGGGAGCGGTCGTCCTGCAGGACGAAGACGAAGAAGAGGTCGAGATTTCCACTGCGGGCAACCGGCTGGTCTTTGACGTCAAGAGGTCGACGGGGTCGTTCGAAGCTTCCCCCGACGGGACCTTCGTACACGCCTCGAGCGGCGCCAGCCTCTCCTTCGACAAGGGCGAGCTCCTGAGGTTCAAGGGAAGCGATGAGGAGACACGACCCGCCGAGGTCGAGCGCGTCGCCGTGCGCGACGGGCAGGTACTGATCTACTTGGAGGGGAACCGCGGGAAAGCCGAGAGCCGGCCCGTACCCCTCGAGGACGGCGCCTGGACCAACCGACAAGCCGGAACCAGCTTCGTGGTCGAAGACGGGAGCATCATCAAGTGCGGCGGATTCGAGCCGAAATCATGAGTAAGCCAATGCGCGTCACATCGTCGCCGGCGATCGCAGGATTGGTGGTGATCGGATCGCTGATAGCCTGCGCCGGAGCGGCCTTGAGCGTCGAGCAGACGGGGGCCGAGCTGGAGGGCATCTATCGTCTCCAGACCCACACGCGCAACGACGCCGGCTGTGAACTGGAGGGAGAATCAGTGCTCGACGGGGAGGCCGCCGGTTACCTGGCCCTGTTCACCAACGAAGCCATGGGCGAGCAGTACGTGCAGGCGACGGCCTGCGCCAACGCCGACGACTGCCGTGAGAAGGCAACGCTCTCGCGGGCCATGGGCACGTACTGGGCCGCGTTCGAGATCGTCTTTTCCGAGGCCGACGTGGACGGCCTGCTGGGCGACGAGGTGTCCACCGGCAGTGCGTCGATGTCGGCCGACGACCCGTGCTACGGAACCGTCGCGGAGCACCGGCTCGAGGCTGTCGAGGGAGCAATCCGCATCGAGCAAAGAGCGACCGTGATCGACGAGTTTCCCAAGGACGGTCGTTTCTGTACCACCGACGCGGCGCGCGCTGCGGCCCGCGAGGCGGCCTGTAGCCGACTGGTCGTGATCACTGCCGTCCGCGAGGCCGACTTGGGGCTCGGAGCGTCGCGCTGAAACGCCCGTATCTCGAGAGAACAGACGGAGGTGTGATCGTGTCAATGAACCGCAGTTATTGCCGCAGGATCCTCGTCGTGGCTCTGGCATTCGTTTTCGCGCTGTCGTTCGCCGCCGCGCACGGGTCGAGCTCGCCCTCACCTTCTTCGGTCCCCGGGGTGGGCTCGCCGTCAGCTTACTCGGCGATTGGCGCAGGGATGCGGGCCACCGCGCAGGAGAATCCCGTCTCGGTCGAAGACCTCGGGCGCGGCGTGATCGCGGCGCTGGGGCAGGGATCTTTCGACGCCCTGGTCCCATACCTGCCGACAGCGGAGGACTTCCAGGAAGTTATCGCCAAGATGGTAGAGGACGGCGAAATGACGGAGGAGCAAGCCCAGCAAAACCTGTCCCAAATCCCTGCAATCATCGAGGCTGCGCAGGCGTCTTTTCGCGAAGACTATGCGAAGGTCCAGGCCAATGCGACTTATGAGGAACTGAGCTGGGAGGAGGTCGAGATCACCGGATACCGCATCAACCTTCTGGATTTCGACACCCAGGAACGCCGAGAGGTGGACACCGCAACCCTGGCCGCCCTGGATGCCGGGCAAATGCTCCAAGCCGACATCGCCGTGCGCTTCTCGGCCGCCGGCGCCGAGCACGAGCTCAGCCTCGGCAACTGTATCCGCACCAGCCGCGGCTGGACCATCATGGAGCGATTGGTTTGGTCTGCAAGACGCTGACACGCTTTCCGGCGCGGAAGTCGTTGAGGGTCGATCGGCACGCCGCAGTTCCGGGCGCAATGGAGTGAGTCTTCAAAGATGTTGATGTTCACACAATCTGGCCCGTCTCCGACGTCGACCTCTACCGCCAAGAGCCGGGTCTCGGCGCTCTACTACTTTTCGACGGTCGTCCTCGTGAGTTTCAGCGTCGCGATGATGCTGATCGGCGTGCTGTTAGTGCTCTGGGGTTGGGGCGAGACCGGCATTCTGTTCTATTTCGTCATGGCTACGGGGGGCGGCGCGACGGCTTGCGGGCTCATCATCTACTACTCGCCGCGCGTCTATCGTGTCTCGGTGGATCCGACGATGCGGCGGGTCAGGGTGCGACAGGGGCCCTTGCTGTATCGAAAGAAGGAAAACACGCTGGCGTTCGACGACCTGGCCCGGGTCGAGCTCTCTCGCGGAGAGCGCGAGGGAGCCAAAACCCGGTCCGCGCAACGTATGGTCGCTGTTTTTCGCGTCGCCGTGAACGGTGAGCGCCCGCTGTTTTCGGATGACGACGAGATCCTGTGCCGCGGTCTGGCCGAGCGGATCTGCGCCGCGGCTCGGGTGCCACTTCGCGACAAAACCGGACTGGAGAACGTCACAATCGACCCCGACGACCTCGATCTTCCGATCGTGGAGCGCCTGTCGAGAGACCGTGGCCTGGATGAGCCTGATCCGCACCCGCCTTCTTCTCTGATCACGGTGAAGCGATCACCTGCGCAACTCGACTATCGGATCCGGTCGCGAAGCGGGCCCATGGCGCGCTCAACGACACTTGTCTCGGATGGAGCGAGCATCTCGGTGAAGAGCGGCGTTCTCGGCATGGGGCGTCGTCAGGTGCTGGCGCTCGACACCGTCGAGCGACTCAGCGCCGACGAGCGGATCGTCAAATCGACGCCGACCAGCGTCCAGAAGCAGTGCTTGTTTCGAATCCTCACCGACGAGCGAGTGATCGACATACCGACGTCGTCTCGCGTCGAGGCGGAGTGGTTGAGGGACCGCTTCGGATTCGATCTCGTCGATATGTTGACCGCCGCATCGAACCCCTAAAGTGTCCGACTTCTGCTGACGGGAAACATCCAGAGGCAGCCCACGAAAACGGCGTCATCCACCGCGACCTGAAACCCGCGAACGTCAGCACCACGGCGGCCGGCCGTCCTGGCCGATTTCGCGAGGACTGCGCGACCTCAGACCGTATCCGTTGAAACTGCATGGGAACCTCCACCGTCATGATTGGCCGCCCTTGGCGGTCCAAAGAGTGGCGACTACGTCACCCGTCGATAAACGTCACGGTGATGACCGGGCTGGTGATCCGGAAGGACGGCATCCCCGAGGTCCCGAAGTGTCGATACAAGACGTGGGCCGTGTGGCTTCCGCCGCTCACCGGGTAGAGCTTCTGAAAGGAGTTGTAGGTCGAAAAGAAGTTGACCCTTGGGCAATCGAGGTCCAGGAAGTGGCCGTTGCCGCCGGCTATATCTGGGTCGCTAGCGGTACTGTCGACGTTCATGCTGAACACCGCAGTCGTCAAGGCGGTTTGTTGCAGGCAATTGACGCCGACGCTGCCGGTCACCAGCAGGTAGCCATCGTCCGGGGCGACGATCGACGCCGAGACAACGCTCTGGAACGTAAAATCGAGGGTGGTGAACTCCGTCGCCGCCGCGCCCACGTTGCCGACGGTTCGCGGCGAGATGTCGCGGTAAACGATGGCTCGGGCGGCGTCGAATCCGAAGTAGGGCGTGCCGCCGCTGGGCGGATGGGCCGCCAGCGCGCCACCCTTGTGTACCCCGCCGAACTTGTCGAGCACCAGGATCCCGTCTCCCGCCGCCACGCCCGTGCCCACGGGCACGAATTCGATGTCGGCGGCGACATCGAAACCGAAGTAGGGCGTCAACGGGTTGATCAGCGGCGCGCCGCCCCCTGCGTGCACCCCTCCGAACGCGTCAAGCACGTAGTGTTGCGCGTGATTCTGCGCGTGTGCGGGTACTGAGAAGGCAGCAGCGGTGAATGGCACCAGGGCGACCAGGAATACCACACGGGTCTTCATCGGACCCTCCTTGTTTGAGGCTACCTGCGAGAAACCAGGACAGTCCGGTCCTTCTATCAGCGGAGCTGCGAGGCTGTCAACGGACGCCGTCGGCCCGGTCGAGCCGAACAAGACCCGCCCAGATAAAGCTTGAGGCGGCGGGAATTGAACCCTGCCAGGGCAATTCCGCTAACTTGCTGATGGCGCACGACCAACGTCATCGAATCGCCGTTCGTCGATGGCGTTCAAAAGGAACGCCACCACGATGAGACGGATCGGAAGGAAGCCGCCTGATCATGCAATGCCGATCCACAACTCTTGACAGTATCTCCGCCAACCTCAGTCGCGAGCTCAACAGCTGCGTGGATCTTCCTCTCGGTCCACGGGAAGGCTCTCGCCACACTTCTCACAGTACTCCTTGTTGTACTGCGGCATGTTGGTCGTCGAAGAATCGGCCGGATGCCCGTTTGGGCAGACCTGTGCGACGTCGTAGCCTTCCGGCTCGTCATCCCATCCGTTCGGCCCCCTGTAACCGACTCCCCGTCTGCCAGTACAATCCTGCCGAGTTTCCCCTGGCAGGGAGCCGTCTGTGGTCGGCAAAACCCTAGGCCATTACGAGATCCTCGAACCGCTCGGTGCGGGCGGCATGGGCGAGGTGTATCGGGCGCGGGATACGAAGCTGAAGCGCGAAGTCGCGATCAAGG
>CAYSHI010000060.1:0-8105 GCA_964430745.1 uncultured Acidobacteriota bacterium
CGATCTTTAGCTCGGTGCTGTCGGTGCAAATGTGGGCACCCGACGACGGGTACATCCTCTTCACCGGCTCGGCGGAGATGTTCTGTGAGAACGTTATCGTCGGCGATGTGCGCACCGACATCAGTGTCAACGTCGACAGCATCTTGCAGTTGAACAACTACGAGTACAACGTCACGATTCCGGATTGCACGCTGACCGCAGGCGGCGCTTTCGAAAGGCGACTCATTTCCGTTACCCACGTGTTCTTCGTTTCTGCAGGCGCCCACACGTTGCATCTCCTGGCCAGGGATGGCGGCGGTTCCCTCGACGGGAGGGTCCGCGAGATCAGCATCGGAGCCGTGTTTGTCGATCAAGCGTATTGGGGCGCTTCGATGCCGGAGCCGGAAGTCACCGCGCCGCCAAGCCTCCAGGAATTGGGTTTCATCGGCAGGTAAGCGCATTCGGCGGAGCCGGTGCTGGCGTGGATCCGGGGGCGACCCCTGACGGTCGGCCATCCTGGTTGCTGCTACGCAGCGACGAGGATGGCCATGCATCTCCAAGACTCAGAGGATTTGCATTGAGCGGATATCGCCGTAGGGTGACACGGTCTCGGGGTCGTTTGCCTTGCGTATTCCTGTTCGTGCTCGCCGGGCTCGCAGCGGTAGCCTGTTCCGCATCGGACCCGCAAAACCCGGCCGCGACGCTCCTCAGCGAGGCCGACGAGCTGCGTGGGCTCGGTGAGCACGAAGCAGCGGTCGCACGTTACGAGGAGGCTATCGGCTTAGACCCCGAGCTTGTTCCCGCCTACCTCGGCCTGGCGATCTCGTATTCCTCGCTCGGTAACGTCTCCGAAGCAGAGAGGTATTACCTGATTGCTGACGCGAGAGCTCCCGACGATGTCCAGATCAAGCTGAACCTCGCCGGCTTCTACTATCGAAATCGGGGGTACGATCGGGCGCTATGGGCACTGCAGAAAGCAATGGACATCGCGCCGGAGGGCGATGACGCTGCGCTCATCGCCCGATTGTGGGCACGCGTAGAAACGGCGCAGGTGCGCGCCAACGTGCGACAAAACCTGCTCGACGCGCTGGTCGAGAATCCGGAAGACGAAACGACCGCCGCCCGGCTTGCCGACAGCTACGCGAGAGAAGCCGCCGACTTGCTGCGGGGCGGCAACGCGCGTGAATCCGTCGCCGTGGTGCAAGAGGGGATCGAGTCGGTACCCGAAGCCAGCCGTTCCGAGCTCTACTACGTCGGCGCCCAGGCACACAGCGCCCTGGGTGACCAAGAAACCGCCTCCGAGTGGCTCGACAAGGCCATCGAGTTGGACGACAGCGTTCCCTCCTATCACCTGTCGCGCGCTGGATTCCTCATGGAAGCCCGGGAATTTGAGCAAGCCCTGGCGGAGTTGGACATCGTCATTGAGCTAGCGCCGGCCTCCGAGGAAGCCGAGTTCGCCCGCATCCGTCGTACAGAAATAGAGCTCATCCAGCAGGTGCCGGAGGAGCGGCTCGAGGAGTACCTGGACGATCGCCGTGACAAGACGTCTCCGGCGAAGAAGAAGAAGGAGCCCCGCGGCGGCTAGACTAGCCCGACGACCGCCCGGAGAGAGAAGCCCTCGGGACGCTCGCCCGGCCGCGCCGGCGTGAGAAACGCTCTCCCTTGTGCCTACCGATCCACGAGAGCGCTACGAAAACGAATCCGACTGTGGCCCCGGGCTGATCTCGACGACACCGCCCGTGTTGATCGACACCCACTGGCCGGACTCGATGCGCTCGAAGTCCTGCTCGTCGACCATGACGACGGGGAAATTGCGCCCGTACAGCTCGTCCGCGACGATCGACGCCAACGCCAGAAACGCCGCCACACCCGTCGTGATAACCGCGGCCGGCGCCTTGCCCTGACGCACCGACTCCAGTAGAACCGCGGTCGTGGTGCTCGACCCCTTGGTGTGCGGGATGGCGATCACGCGATTGGTTCCGATCTTGCCCGACAGCGGATGGCGGCGGTCGATGATCTCTCCGGTGTTCTGGTCGTAGCCGCCCCAGAAGCTCAGCGGCTTGTCGGACCAGAGCGCCAGCCCCGCGGCCTCGCCCTCCACCAGCGCCCTTCCCTTGATCACCGTGTCCAAGCTCAGGCCTCCCATCGGGAGCGGTCGACGGTGACCGTTCCCTCGACGGCGGATTTCACGCAGTCGGCCATGTTGCCGAAGGCCACCTCGACGCCGAGCAGTCCCGGCGAGTAGTAAGCGTATTTGGCCGAGTTGGTCATCAGTCGCTTGGTTTCCGGATACAGCATCGGCGTGGTCAAGATGCACGTATCGACGGTTACTCTGCCTCCGAAGGCCTCGAGCGGCTCCAGCAGGCCGTTGTCGCGTGCCAGGGCCACCATCGCCCGACTCGAAGTGACGAGAAACTCGACGCCGGCGTTGCGTTTCTTGCCTTCGAGCAGAGGGGCGAGGGTGCGGAACTCCGCCAGCGAGAAGTGCGGGCTTCCCAGCACCACCATCTCGAGTGTCTCGCCGTTGGAGCTGTTCAGCTCTTCGCGTACCGCGGCGAGATCCTCCAGCGTGACCTGGTGGGACTCGACCGGTTCGCCGCCCGCGAAGGCCTCCTCGCGGGTGTTGGCCTCGGGTGTCTGTCCGATGATGTGAAACAGGTTGACGCTGCCCGCGCTCGCCGAGCCGGCGCACAGAGCTTTGAGCTGGTCCTCCGAGAGCTCGACCGAGAGGCCGTCGATCACCGGAACCCGTTCCGAGGCCAGGGTGCCGAGAAGGTGCCCCAAGACCGGCGGAAACGAATCGTCTCGTTGCAGGTCTTCGGGGATGCCGACGAGCTCGAGCAACACCTGTCCGACACGATGCTCTTCGAGATGGAGGCCGACCGCCGGCACGCGGCCGGTAATGGCCGCGCAGATATCGAGCAGGTCCGGATACTGGATCGTGCGGGCGCCGAGAACGGAGTTGGCAAAGCACACCGCGTTGGATTCGCCCCAGGCGATTTGCTCGCCGAAGGAAGGCTTCTGCGCCACCTGGTAAGGGGCGCAGGTCCAGGTGGGCTCGGTTCCCATGCTCTGGTAGGCGAGCATCTGCCGGTGTGCCTTCTCGGCGTACTCGGGCGGCACCGCCCACTCCTGCCAGCCCATCTCGTCGACGCCGCTGACGTTGAGCGTCGTCGGCACCACCACCTTGGCGCCCATCCCGGCGAGGCGTTCAGCGAACTCGAGCGTGGCATCGCCCTGAAAGAGGGTGCTGTCGATGTGGGCGCGGGAGATGTCGATCATCTCCTCCGCCTCCTGAATCTCGCCCATGCGCACGAGGATCGACATGGCGAACTCCGGCGCGGGTCCATGATCGCCACGCAAACATTCACGGTCGAAATCAGAGAGCTTCATGGCCGTATGGTATGCGAGGTAGCCGGCGGCTGCACTGCCGTGTGACGAGCGAGGGCGCTCGCGCATCCCTGCCTTGGATGTGGTTATCCGCGCCGCACCTTGTCGCGCGGTGCGACCCGTATGGACGCGCGCGGGCGGGTGAGCGAACATGTTAGGCGTGTCCCCGTCCGATACCGAACAAACAGAGGGAGTTTTTCATGGCCAGATGGATCGGTTTGTGTCTCCTTGGCGGCGCCTTGCTGCTGCTCGTTGCCGGCATCCCTTTTGGCTCGAGCGACAATGAGCTGGGCGTGGCTCATGCCGGAACCACCGGGAGCATCAGCGGCAGTGTTCGGTACACAGGGGCCGCGCCGGAGCGCGCTGTCGTGCAGATGGCTGCCGACCCCTTCTGCGTGACGGCCCAGGCGGGACAGACGGTGCTGACCGAGCAGCTCATCGTCAACGAGAACGACACGCTACGTTGGGCTTTCGTTCATATCCGTGAAGCGAACGGGTCGCTGCCGTCCGGCGGCGGCGAAACCGCCGAGCTCAATCAAGTGGGCTGTTTGTACACGCCGCGCGTTCTCGGTATGGAGGCGGGGGCGACGATTCGCGTCACCAATTCCGACCAGACGCTCCACAACGTCAACGTTCAGCCGAACAACAACACGTCGTTCAACGTGGCGCAGCCGATCCCGGGAATGTCGACCGAGCGTACGTTCGAGAATCCGGAGATCATGATTCCGGTGCGGTGCGACGTGCATCCCTGGATGCAGGCCTATGTCGGCGTCGTGCCGCATCCCTTCTTTGACGTGAGCGGGGAGGACGGCAGCTTCACGATGGACGGCGTGCCCCCCGGAGACTACGTGCTCGAGGCCTGGCACGAGACCCTCGGAACGCAGACGCTCAACGTCACGGTGCGCGACGGGGAAGCCGCGAGCGCCGAGTTTTCCTTCGGGTCCGACCGGTGAAGCGCGCCGCCGCGGCATTCCGTGGCGGCGGGAGAGCTCCTCGCGACCACCGATTGTTCTGGCAACGAGCCGTCATCGTCGGGCTGGCCGGCACTGCCAGCACCTTTCTGTTTGCGGCCGCCGCCGTTTCATCGGTGGGCCGGCCGGCGGCCCGGCAGGCGCCGCAGGGGCCCGACCTGACGACCCCGAGAGGTTTGTACGAGGCCGGTTGCCAGTATTGCCATGCCGCCGACGGGCGTGGCGTCGATCTGAGTACGGTCGCGTTCGACACGCCTCTTCCCGACTTCTCCGACTGTAGCTTCGCCACCCGCGAGCCCGATATCGACTGGTTCGCCGTCACCCACCAGGGAGGACCGGTCCGCGGTTTCGATCAGAGCATGCCGGCCTACAACGAGGCCTTCACAGACGAGCAGATCGAGATGGTAGTGAGCTATCTGCGCGTGTTCTGCAACGACGACCGCTGGCCTCGCGGCGAGCTGAACTTCCCGCGCCCGATCGAGACGGAGAAGGCCTTTCCGGAGGACGAGCTGGTCCTCACGATGGGGGCCAACGCCGATGGGCCCGGCGGCGTCGGCGCCGAGATCCAGTACGAGAAGCGTTTCCTGGCCGCGGGGCAGTTCGAGCTCGTACTACCCCTCGGCGTGCAGCAACTCGAAACAAACGGCCCCTGGCTCGGTGGCATCGGTGATATCGAGGTCGGCTACAAGCAAGTCCTGGCCAAGAGTCTCGACAGGGGCATGATCTTCAGCGGCAACCTCGCGGCCACACTACCCACCGGTAGCACGGAGAGAGATCTCGGCAAAGGAACGTTCGTCTTCGAGCCTTTCGTTTCGGCGGGGTTCGGCCTGCCGCGCGACAGCTTCATCCACGTGCAGACCGGTGTGGAATTGCCCACCAACACCGAGAAGGCCGATCGGGAGTTCTTCTGGCGCGGCGTATTCGGGACGACCTTCACCGCAGGTCGTTTCGGTCGGGCTTTCTCGCCCATGGTCGAGCTGCTCGGCGTGTCGGAGTTCGAGGACGAGCACACGGTCAACAACGTCGACCTGTTGCCGCAGGTGCAGTTCACCCTCAACACACGACAGCACGTCATGGCCAACGTGGGCGTGCGCTTTCCGGTGAACAACACCGAGGGGCGCAGCACGCAGGTGATCTTCTACCTGTTGTGGGAGTGGTTTGACGGCGGACTGTTCGACGGCTGGTAGCGGAGCGCCCGCGGTGGTATCCGGATACCACTTCGGTCGGGCGTCCAGAGTGATCAGGAACCCACACGGGTGTCAGCAATCGTCGTCTGCTGCGCACGAGCGCAAACGGGCTCGTATGGCACACCAATTGCAGAATCAAGAGCCCATGAGTGATTCTGCGAAAGTAGTCGACGATTCCAACGAAGCCGATCGCAGGCCGACCATCATGACCCTGGAAGAGGTTGCCAAGTACCTCCGCGTGCACAAGTCGACCGTGTACCGGATGACCAGGGCCGGCACGATTCCTTCTACCCGCGTTTCGCACCAGTGGCGTTACAAGAAGGCGCGTGTCGACGAGTGGCTCGCGAGCCAGGGCGACGACAACGGGAACGCCGGGTAGCTCGATTCCGAAAGTCGGGCCTGAGCGTCCTACCGGTCGCCCTTGAGCACCGGGAGGAGCGGCACGCGCAGCGCGCCCGAGACGGCCGCGATGCTGGAGACCATACCGGTGCCCAGCACGGCAACGAGGATCAGGCCGAGCGAGCCCCACGGTAGACCGAAGCCGCCGCCCACAAAGCGCGGCGCCACGGCAACGAGCGCCGAGACGGCCCCGATGGACGTGCCCACGAGCAACAGGAACGCGTTCTCCGCCAGTACCATTTGCGACAGCGCGGCCCGTCGAAACCCGAAGGCGCGCAGCGTTGCCAGCTCCACCCGCCGCTCGATGACGTTGCGCACGAGCACGACACCGAGCCCGAGGGTACCGAGCAGCAATCCCAGCCCGCCGAGCATCTGGAAGGTGGACAGGTAGGTGTTCTGCACCACCAGAAAGTCGGCCAGCTTTTCGTCGGTGGGTTGAGCGTCGAAGCCGTAGGGCCCCAGCGCGCGCTCGAGAGCGGCGGAAATCCCGGCTCGCGTCGAGTCGGAATCGTCCTCCGCCGCGGGCGCATCGGCGATGTCGACCAGGAAGGTGGAGTAGCCGCTCTGGCTGGGGAAGTTTGCCAGCAGATTGCTCTCGGACATCATCAACTCGGAGCGGAAGACGCTCTCGGCGAGCGTTCCGACGACGCGCAGCGACAGCGGCTCGCCCATCTCGTTGTTGACGATCAGATCGTCGCCGAGGCCGAGGTGCAGGATCCACTGCACGGAGTTGGCGTCGCCGATCACCGGAACCACGCCGGGGCCGAAGTCCTGGTGAAGAAGAGTCCACGGGTTGGACGGGTCGTAGCCGCCCGGGTCGGCGCCCGAATCGGCCGGCGGCAGCGCGGTGGCGAAGCTGAACCCGCCGCGCTCCACGAGCTCGTCGCTGACGCCGAGCAGTCGCGGATTCTGGGGGCGATACAGGTTCAGGCAGCTCGCGTCGTCTCCCGGCAGGGAGCGCAGCGCGATGATCCTCGCGTTTGCCAGCAGCTCGTCGTCGTTGGCGCCGAAGCCGAGGTCGAAACGGGCGTCCGCGGAATTGAGATCCTCGTGCAGCGGGATCTCCGACGTTGCGAACAGGGCGAAGCCGCCGGTACCGGAGCTCATCGATTGCGTCTCGCTCGTGGGGTCGCGGTGATTGGCGGCGACGGTGACGATCACGAACGAGGCGAATGCCACCAACGCCACGCTGAGAATGCTGCGTCCCGGGCTCCAGGCGCTGTTGCGCGCCGCCATGGCCCAGATCGCCGTCGAGCCGGGAGCACCGAGCCGTCCGTGGGCGCCGCGGCACCAGTCGGCGAACGCGGCGAGGCCCGCCACCAGAAGCGGAAAGCCGATGGTGCCGAATACCATCGGGTCCATGCTGGTGTCGGTGGCAACGGCAGACGCCAGCATGGCGAGGGCAAACGCCGTGCCGCCGATGGCCAGAGAGCGCCGCAAGCGCCGGCGCCCGGCGGAGGCTCCCGTGACCCGGAAGACCGACCCTTTCAGCAAGGTTATGGCCGGCACCTTTCCGAGGCGGCGTATGGTCCACCAGATCGAAAGGAGTACGACGGCGACGGAGACCGCCCAACCGGCCGCGAGACTGACCGGCGCGACGTGCAATGTCAGCATCGGCGTTCCCACCGCCGGCAGCCACAGCGTGCGTAGCCCGACCATCATCAGGGCGGCGTAGCCTACGGCGACGCCCAATCCGGCCACCGCGCCGAGCGCGCCGACGATGCCCCCTTCGGCGAGCATCCGCCACCGGACCTTCTTGACCGTGTACCCGACCGACAACAAGAGACCGATCTCACCGGCGCGAGCTTCGATCCCGAGGCCGAACAGCAGGCCGACCAGAATGGCGGCCGAGGCGATCAGGAACATGCTGAAGCCGATGAACAGGCCGCTGAAATCGGTAGCGCCGGCCGAAGCGCGCAGCCCGTCGGCGCGAACCTCGAGAAAACGCATGCCGAACTGCGCCAGGTTCAATCGAGCGCGCAGCTCGGCGTCGAAGGCTGCCTCGAAGTCTTCGGCAGGCATGCCGGCGGGGGGTGTCAGCCGCATCGAAGTCACGCTGCCGTAGCGGGTGCTCCAGAGCCGCTCGGCTGTCTCCGCGCTGACGAACGCCTTCGGCGTGGCGCCGTACAAATCCCAGTAGTCCTCGTCCTGCGAGCGCACGGCACGCAGGTCGACCGGA
>CAYSHI010000061.1:0-12743 GCA_964430745.1 uncultured Acidobacteriota bacterium
ATGTGGTTGTACGAGCCGAAATGCTGCGGCAGGTAGCCGATCAACCCCTGCAGGTGCTCGTGCTCGTCGAGGTTGACGCCATTCACCGATACGGAGCCGAAGGTCGGCTCCAGCACGCGGGTGATGATGCGCATCATGGTGGTCTTGCCGGCGCCGTTGGGGCCGAGCAGGCCGAACATGCCGCGTCCGATCTCCAGATTGACGCCGTGCAGGGCGGTGAACTCCGACTTCTTGGCGCCGAGAATGGGCGTCTTCGCGGCGATGCGATAGATCGGGCGTCGCAGCCACCGAACCCTGCCGGTCATGTCCTCGATGTCGACGACTCCGGCCTCCACCCTGCGGGCCAACCAGCGGACAATCCGGGCAAGCAGGAAGATCACCAGGCAGGTGTAGGTCAGCGACGGCGCCTCCAATCTCCGCTGGATATAGAAAAGAAACAGCGCCAACGATCCGTAACGGACGACGAACCGAAAAGCGCGCGGCGGCGTCGACCAGATGAGTTGTCCGACGGCGTGCACGAGATGGACCAGCAATCCCCAGGTGACTATGGAGAGGACGAAAAGCCACAGCCCCTGCGTGAGGTAGGTGTGCAGAAACAAGAACAACAGGAGCACCGGCAGCTTCCAGATCAGACCGTCCCGGACGGCCTTGCGGTCGACCGGGTCGACGCCCTCGTCCATCATGCGGCGGGCGCGGCGTTCGAAGCGCCCCCACTCGCGACGAAACCGTCCCGGGGCGCCGTACACCTTGGTCAACGTATGCAGCCGAACCGAATACACCGGCTCGCGCTTCTGGTGCGCCAGCACGCGGGCGTGGTGAGCGCGCATGATGGTCCACACCAGCGTGAGGAACAGGAACCAGAACGGCACCGCGGCCAACGACGTCCAGAAGTAACTGTCGTACCGATGGTGCACGGCGTATGTCGCGGCAGCCGCCGCCACGGTAGCGATCCCGACCGCCAGCCAACCCATGCGCCGCAGCCAGTCGCGCACCTGGTCGATGCCCATGTAGGCGACGGGCACGAAGATCAACGTCGAGACCATCGAAACGGCCAATCCTCCCACGACGGTGATCGCGAACGGCGGCCAGATCTCGAAGTCGCCGCCGAATTCCAGCGCCAGCGGAAACACACCCAGCAACGTCGTCGACGAGGTCATCAGGATGGGGCGGACGCGTGAGCGCCCGGCCGTCATGACGGCGCGCTCGCGACGGAACCCCTGTTTGCGCAGGTTGGTGACGGCGTCGATGAGAATGATGCCGTTGTTGACGGCGATGCCGATGAGCACCACGAAGCCGAGTAGCGCCATGGGACCGGCCTCGGAGGTCAGACCGGTGCCGGTGAGCAAGAGCGCGAAACACGAGCCGATGACCGCCGTCGGCAACGTGCAAAAAATGACGATCGGTGACGAGAACGACTCGAACAGCGAGGCGAGGATCATGTACACGAGGATGGCGGCGATGCCCATCATCCAGTAGTAGATCGTGTCGACCTCGGCTTCGGTGACCTCGATGGTGTAGCCCGGCGGCAACACCATGTCGTTGATCACCAGGCGCACGAGCCTACGCGCCGCATCGACGCGCGGCTGTGATTCGACCACTTCGTCGATGAACCTGTACGTGAACACCACGCGGCGGGACTGATCGGTACGCAGGATCGTGTTGCGGCCCTCGTCGGTCCGCACGCGCGCAACTTCCTCCATCGCCGTGTACTCGCCCGCGGGGGTCAAGATGGGTAGCTGCCGCAACTCGTCCAGGCCGATGGGGTTGTCTTCGAACTCGTCGATGTAGCGCACCTCGATGGGCGTCTCGGTGCCGTCGGGCTCGAGAAAAGCCGTGGTGGTTTGCACGCCCTGCGGGCTTGCCTGCGCGATCGCTCCGAGAACCGTGTTGACGTTGAGCTGGTGGTCGAACATGGCCATGGCGTCCGGAATCACCTGCACTTCCGGGCCACTTCGCGCGAGGTCGACGGAGATACTGTCGGCGTCGACATCGAGAACCTCTTCGAGCCGATATTGCAGATCGTCGGCGATCATCTGCAGGGTGGTGAAATCGTTGCCACGCACGACGATGGTCTCCTCCGCCGCCCCCTCACCGAGGGCGAACCCACCGGTTCCCCCGGGGCCGCCACCGCCGCCGCCGCGCCCACCCCCGCCACCCCCGCCGGTAGCCGGCGGATCGTAGCTGACCGTGCCGCCCTCGATCTGATCGAGCGCTTCTTCGAGATTCTCCTTCGCGTCATCGACCGTCATACGATCCGGGAAGTCGACCCGGTCGACCAGGTTCACCGTTACCGTGCCCTGCGCCTCCTGGACGCTGGTGGTGAAGCCGTCGACATCGTCGAGCTCCGCCACCGCCTCTTCCACCTTGACGACCACCCCATCGGTGGCATCGAGCGTCGCGCCCTCCTCGAGCGACACATAGATCGTGAATCCGCTTTCCTCGCCCAGGGCCTGCTGTTGCAGGATGAGGAAGAACGAGATGATCAACGTCGCCAGCAACGCGACACCAACGGTCACGGCCACGCGCACCCGGTGCCGCAGGCTCGCCTTGAGCAGCACCGTGTACATGTCCAGCAATCGCCCCGTCCCCAACGGCCTCAGCGAGGCGCGAGAGAGGGTACGCGCGCCGAGCATCGGCACCAGCGTGAGGGCAACAAGCAACGACGCCAGAAGCGGGAAGGTGATCGCCAGAGCGAGCTCCCGGATGATGTCCTGAAAATCGCTCTGAATGAAAATAACGGGCAGGAAGACGGCAACGGTGGTTGCCGTGGAAGCGACGATGGCACGACTCACCTCGGCGGTGCCGACGCGCGCCGCCTCCATCGCCTCTTTGCCCGCTTCGAAGTGCTTGAAGATCGACTCCATGACGACGATGCCGTTGTCCGCGAGCATGCCCATGGAGAGCGCGAGACCGCACAGGGACAACACGTTCAACGACAGGTCCCAGGCGTACATCAGATTGAAGGTCAGCAGCAACGAAGCGGGAATGGCGAGCAACAGGATGCCGACGAAACGGATGCTGCGCAGAAACAGAAACAACACGCCGAGCCCCAGAAACACGCCGATGATGGCCGCCTGCTGCAGTGTCCCGAGTGCCTCCTGCATCAGCCCGGCCTGATCATCGGTGACGTTGATCTCGATCCCTTCTCCGGCGAACTGGCGGTTGAGGCGCTCGACGGTCGCCTTGAGCCCGTCCGCAACGTCGATCAGGTTGGCCTCGTTCTCCTTCTGGATGCGAACGCTGACCGCCTCGAGCCCGTTCACCCGGCTGTAATCGGTTCGCTCCTGCAGGCCGTAGTCGATCTCGGCGATGTCACCGAGCGTGAGCTGCCCCTCCTGCCGGACCACGACATCGGCAATCTCGCTGATCGAGGCGAACTGCCCGGAGATGCTCACGGGAAACCGTTGGTTGGCGTCGAACACGCGGCCGACGTAGGCGCGGGGCACGTTGACGCTGTTGATCGCCCCCGTGATGGCGTTCATCGAGAGCTGATGCGCGCCCAACATCTCGGGATCGACGATGATCTCGATCGAGCGCTGCTGCCCGCCCAGCGGCGTGGCGCTCACCACGCCGTCAACGGCCTCGAGCTCGGGGCGGATCTTCTGCTCGGTGAAATCACGGAGCCAGTTGAGATCGCCTTCGCCGAGCACCTGCAGGGTCATCACCGCGCTGGTGAGGATCGAGGTGTCGAACCGTTGCACCAGGACCGTCGTCTGCTCCGGCAGGTTGGGCAGCAACTGCCCCATGCGGCGGTTCACCTGCAGCTCCGCGAACTTCATGTCGGCCGTAGGCTCGTACGAGATCGTCACCGTGCCGTTGGCCAGGCGTGATTGCGAGTCGATCTGCACGACGTTCTCGAGCTTGCCGATCTCCTCTTCGATCGGCATCACGACCTCGCGCTCGATCTGCTCCGGCGACATCGTGCGTTGGCTCGCGACGATGAAGATCTGCGGAAAGACGACCTCGGGCATGAGCTCGACGTTGAGGCGCCCGAGCGAAACGACTCCCAGAAGGGCGATGCCGATAAAGAACATCGCCGTGGTAACGGGACGCCGAATCGCCAGATCCGAGATCATGATGCGTCGGGCAGCGGCTTCGACGTCCGACGTAGGCGCTCCACCATCTCGTACGCCACCGGAATGATGATGAGCGTCAACAGCGTCGACGTCGTCAGGCCGCCGATCACCGCGATCGCCATCGGTGCGCGCATCTGAGCTCCCTCGCCGAGGCCGAGCGCCATCGGCGCCAGCGCCAACATGGTGGTCACGCTGGTCATCAGGATCGGTCGGACCCTGTCCTGCGTCCCCTGGACGATCGCCTCACGAATGGGCATCGTGGCGCGTAACTGGTTGACGTGGTCGACCAGGATAATGGCGTCGTTCACGGCGATACCGCCGAGCATGATGATGCCGATGTACGCCATGACGCTGAGCGGCTCGCCCAGGGCCCAGAAGGCAACAACCACACCCACGCCGGCAAACGGAACGGTGAACATGACGGTGAAGGGGTGCAGGATCGACTCGAAAAGCGACGCCATCACCATGTAGACCAGAAGCACGGAGAGTCCCAGAGCGAAGCCGAGGCTGGCGAACGACTCGGCGCGCTCGCGTTCCTCGCCGCCGATCTCGATGTCGTAACCGAGGGGCAAAGCCACTTGCGACACGAGATCGTCGACCTGGGTTATCGCCTCGCTCAACACGGCCCCCTCCACCAGATAGCCGCTGATACGACCGATCCGCCGCTGGTCTTCTCTGAGAATCTCGCGGGGCCCCTCGACAATGCGGGGATCGGCGATGTCGCCGAGCGTGAGGATGGCGGTGCCGGCATCGATGCGGATGTCGCGCAGCTCCTGCAACGTGACGTCCTCGAAGCCGACACGAATGTCGCGCGAGCGCTGGTCTTTCGACAGCTCACCGGCGACTTCGCCCGACAGACGTCGCTCGAGGTCGGCGATGAGCGTTTGCGGGGTGAGGCCGAACGCGGCGGCGACGTCGGCACGCAGGTTGAGGTCGATCTCGGGCTGGCCGCCCTGAAAGCTCGTGCGCACGTTGTAGATCGCCGGCAGCTCGTCGACGAGCGTGGCGATCTCCGAGGTCAGCCGGCGCAGCGTATCGAGGTCGTCGCCGACGATCTCGAGCTGCAACGGGGCAGCCTGCGAACCGAGCACGCCCTGGAGGGCCGTCTCCTGCAGCTCGTACCGAACCTCCAGATCGGGGATCTGCGCCATCTCTGCGTCGATGGACTCGACCATCCGGCCGATGCTGCGGCGCGGGCCGGTCGACAACGCCACCGAAAGACTGGTCCGATTGGGGCCGCTCGGATCCGCCACATTGGTGACCCGCGCGGGGTCGAGGCCGGAGCGCGCGTAGATCGTCTCGACCTCTTCGCCACCCATCTCCAGGATCATTTCGCCCACGCGTCCGGCCACCCGATCGGTCATCTCCAGGCGCGAACCTTCGGGCAAGGCAACGTCGACGGTGAACAAACCTTGATCCTCACGCGGAATGAACTCCGCCCGGATCTGCGCCGCCATCTGGTAAGTAACCCCGGCTACGACGGCGACCACCATGAGGACGACGAGCTTGTGATCGAGCGCGGCGGTGAGAGCGGCGCGAAACATCGGGCGTTGCCGCCGTTGCACGTGCCCGGCCTTGGCCCGCAACAGCCGCGAGCTCAGCATCGGCACCACGGTCATCGCCACGACAAGCGACGACAGCAGTGAGAACGCCACCGTCCACGCCTGCTCCTTGAAGAGCTCTCCCACGAGGCCCTGGACGTAGACGATCGGCAGGAACACCGACACCGTGGTCAGCGTCGAGGCCACGATGGCCACCCCCACCTCCGAGGCGCCCTTGGCCGCGGCTTTATAGGAGTCGGCGCCGAGCTCGAGCTGTCGGTAGATGTTCTCGATGACGACGATCGCGTTGTCGACGAGCATGCCGGCCCCCAGCGCCAGCCCCCCCAGGGTCATGATGTTGAGGGTGAGGTCCTGGAAATACATCAGCGTGAAGGTCGCCAGAATCGAGATCGGGATGGCGACGCCGATGATCATCGTCACGGTGATGCTGCGCAGAAACAGCAGCAACACCCCGACCGCCAGCACTGCGCCGACCAGAGCCGCCTCCTGCACTTCCGCCACCGCCGACTGGATGAAACGCGCCTGGTTCTCCACCACGGTGAACTCGACACCGGGCAAATCGAGGGCGAGGCGGTCGATGTCCTCGAGCACGGTCTCGACGACGCTCACCGTGCTGGCGTCGGCCTCCTTGTAGATGGCGATACCCAGACACTCGACGCCGTTGAGCCGCACGATGGTCTCGCGCTCGGAATACTCGAGAACAACGCGACCGACGTCTCTCACGTACACCGGCACGCGGAGCGTGTCTTCCTCGGCGGCCTGCGTGCCGCCCGTCGCCGCGCCGCCGGCGGCGGTTCCGCCGGCCGAAGCCGCCGCCGCGTCGTCCACCGTACCGGCACGCTCGCCGACGATGAGATTCTCGACCTCGGCGATGTCGGTAAGCCTGCCGAGGCCCTTCACCTGGTAGGACTGGTCCCCTTCCTCCAGGCGCCCACCCGAGACGTCCTGATTGGACTGCTGGATCTGCTGCACGACCTGGGTATCGGTGAGACCGAAGGCCTCCAGCAGGTAGGGATCGAGGATGACGCGGATTTCCTTCTCGGCGTCGCCCTCGATCTCGGCCGAGGCCACACCGTCGAGAGCCTCGAGCCGCGGTTTCACGAGCATGTCGACGGCGCCGAGCAGGTCGTCGAGGTCGGCGTAGTCGGCCGACGTCACCGCGATGCGAGCCACCGGCAGCGCTTGCGGGTCTTCCTGGGTCACATCGAGCGTCGTGATCTCGTCGTCGGTCGCGTAGGTGCCGGTGCGCTTCTGCACGTCGAGAAGCGCGAAGTCCATGTCGGTTTCCCACGTGAACTCCGCCACCACCACCGTTTGCCCCGACCGCGTTATCGAGTAGACGCGATCGACGCCGCTGACGGTCGAGATGTCGCGTTCGAGCCGCCGCGTGTAGCGCTCCTCCATCTCCTGCGGTGACTTGCCCGGCACCTGCAGATCGACGGTGATGACGGGCGTTTGCACGCTGGGAAGCAGGTCGGTGCCCAGACCATCGAGTGAGATCCAGCCGAGCAGGATGACCGCGAACGTCGCCATCGCGATGGTGACCGGGTATCGGGTTGAGAACTCCGGCAACGACATATCAGTCCACTACGGCTGACGACGGCAAACGATGTGAAGGTCAGTCCGACCCGCGGGGGCCACTCTCGCCGGTAACACGAACCTGGGTGCGGGAACGCAGTGTTTCAAAGTTGCTGGTGATCAACCGCTCGCCTTCCGTCAGGCCCTCGAGAACCTCGATCATGTTGTCGTCCGAGAGACCGGTCTCGATGTTGCGCTGCTGCGCCCGGCCCTCCTCTTCGACAAACACGACGCTACGATTCTGACGGCTGAGCACCAGCTCTCTGGGGATGACGATGATGTCGGCGCGCTGTTCCACGACGATGTCCGCCTTGATGAACATGCCGGGCCGCAGCACCAGGCCGGGGTTGTCGACCGTGACCTCGATGCGGAACGTGCGCGTGGCCGGATCGAGCGTCGGATCGAGCACCGACACGTTGCCGATGAACGTCTGGTCGCGGAAGGCGTAGTTCGAAACGCGCACCTCCTGCCCCCGATCGATGTTGGGCATCTGGGAGTTGGGGATCTTCAGGTCGGTGATCACCCGGCCGTAGTCGACGACCTGGCCGATCACGGTATTGGCCTCGACCACCGTGTTCTCGGTGGTGTCGACGAGTGCCGTCAAGTAGCCGTCCAACGGCGCGTAGACGTTCATCTTCCCGAGTTGGATGAGGGCGTCTTCAATGTCCGCCTCGGCGTCGGCAACGGTCTTTTCGGCAGCCTGAACCTCGGACTGCACCGCCAGCCCCTCGGCGAACAGGGCCTGCTTCTCGGACAGGTTGTTGCGCGCGTTCTGCAGCCCCAGCTCGCGGGACTCGAGTCGAATGCCGTTGATGTACTCGGCGCTCTCGATGCGGGCGACCTGCTGCCCTTTGTCGACGCGGACGCCTTCGACCGCCTTGCGACCGTTGGCCAGCTCGACGTAGACGAGGTCGCCCCTCACCTCGACGAGAATGTCGGCCGTTTTGTCGGCGCGCAGGCTGCCTGTGGTGGAAACGAACGACTCGATGGTGCCGCGCGACACCGGCTGAACGGTGACCGGAACAACCAGGTCGACGACGCGCTCGGCGGTCTCTTCACCACAAGCGGCCGCCACCAGCATCAACAGGATGACGAAGGCGAACTTCCGAGGCTTCTTTGTCAGGGGGTTCACTTGGCTTTCACTCGGGTGGAATGTGAGCGGCCGCGTGTGCGTCTTGTAACACGGACGGTGCCATACTCTTACATCGCCTGGGAACGTCAACAACACGGCTTTTGCGCCCTATTACAATTCTTTACAGACGGCTTACGGACACCGAACGTTCCCTCGGGAAAGAATAAAGCAGGGTGCGGTATCCTCAGCGAACGGGGGATCCGCCTCTGCGGCCGGACACGTAGACGGAAACGTCACGCGACCTTCAACCTTCCCCCCATTGCAAAAACAATGGAT
Organism: uncultured Acidobacteriota bacterium; assembly: GCA_964430745.1. Classification (GTDB taxonomy): domain Bacteria; phylum Acidobacteriota; class UBA890; order UBA890; family UBA890; genus CBDCGW01. The sequence continues at coordinate 8,625 of CAYSHI010000061.1, forward strand.
ATTCAGATTTCTTCGCTGACGAAAGTCTACGCCAAGGGCGCACGCCCGGCGCTGGACAACCTCGATCTGCGCATCAGCACCGGTACCTTCGGGCTGCTGGGCCCCAACGGGGCCGGCAAGACGACGTTGATCAAGATCCTCTCGACGCAGATGACGCAGACGTCCGGCGAAGTGACCATCGACGGCATGCGCATCGGCGCCGACCGCGACAAGGTGCGCGACCGTCTCGGCTATCTGCCGCAGCACTTCGGCGCCTACCCCGATCTGACCGCGTTCGAGTTTCTCGACTACATGGCGCGCCTGGCACACATCCGGCCCTCGAAACACCGCAAGGAAATCGTCGAGGAAGCACTCGAGGCCGTGGCGTTGATCCATGTGCGCGACAAACAGACGAAGACTTTTTCGGGCGGTATGAAGCGGCGGTTGGGCATCGCTCAGGCGATCCTGGCCGAGCCCGACTTCCTCATCGTCGATGAGCCCACGGTCGGCCTCGACCCCGAGGAGCGCATCCGCTTTCGCAAGATCCTCGGCCGTCTCAGCCGCAATCGCGCCATTCTCATCTCCACCCACATCGTCGGCGACATATCGAGTAGCTGCGAGGACATCGCCGTGCTCAACTTCGGCCGGCTGCTGTTTCACGGCCCCCCCGAGGACCTCGTGCGACACGCCGAGAACAAAACCTGGACGCTGCACGTCGACGACGCGGGTTTCGCGAAGGTCCAGAAGGAGTGGCACGTGGTGACCGTGACCCCCATGGGCGACGACCTGACCGTACGCATCGTCGGCGATGATACGCCGCCACCGAACGCCGAGCCCGAGCCGCCCAATCTCGAAGACGCATACATCTACTTCATGGCGATGGACGGCCACGCCCCCGAAGGAGCCGGCTGATGAACCTGATACGCAACATCTTCGGCGTCGCGCGCTACGAGCGCATCATGCTCATGCGAACGACACGCTACCGCGCCCTCGGCCTCATCGGCATCTCGATCCCGCTGTTCTTCGGCGTCGTCCTGGCGATCGCCGAAACCCAGGGAGAGATGGACGACAGGGCCATCGCGCTGGGGCTCAGCGGGTTCATCCCGTTCTATTTCTACACCTACATCCAGACGGTGCTGATCGCCTTCGTCGCCGGCAATTTCCGCGCCGCCGACGAAAAGGCGGAGGTCGAAGAGGTCGTCGCCGCCCGCCCGCTTTCGACCGCCGAGCTGGTCACCGGCAAGTACCTCGGCGTGGTGCAGGCACTGACCGTGCTCAGCCTTTGCGTCCTGGTCCTGACGCTGACCATTCAGGCGGCGAAACTGAGCATCACCGGCGAGCCTTTCCTTCTGACGCCCTACCTCGGGTATTTCCTCCTGATGACGCTGCCCGCGCTCATCTTCATGTCGGCGCTCACTTTTTCGCTCGGCGCCATCTTGCGAAACACTACAGCCGTCGCGCTGGTCTCGATCGCCTACGTCATCGCCGTCCTGTTCTTCCTCGGCACCCGCTACGGCGGCATCTTCGATTTCGGCGCTTTCTTCGCGCCGCTCTATTTTTCCGACATGGCGGGGCTCGGCGACGTGTCCCGCGTGCTCGAGATCCGCGTCTTCTACATGGCCATCGCCACGGCTTTGCTGGGGCTGTCGATCGCCCGCTACCCGCGCTTGCCGCAGCCCGGCATCGCCGCCAAGGTCGGACACGTCGTCGCGCTCGGCGGCTTGTTCGGAGCCGTGGCCCTGTACGGCAACATGGCGCGCCACGATGTGGCGGTGGAGCAAAACCGCACCGACCTGTTCGCCACCCAGATCAGCTACGGCGATGTCCCGGTGGCGACGGTCCTGAACTATGACCTCGACGTCACCATCATGAAGAGCGGCACACCGCTCGCCGCCGCCGCCGAGCTGCAGCTCGCCAACCTCAACGAGATCGCGCTCGACACGTTCATCTTCACGCTCAACCCCGGGCTCGCGGTTTCGTCGGTTGTCGACGGCGACGGACGCGAGCTGACGTTCGAGATCGAGGGATCGGTATTGAAGGTGACCCCGGCCGAAAGCCTGGCGCCACACGCCGAGATGACGATCAACATGCACTACGCGGGCGACATCGACCGCGAGGGCTTCGATCTGCTCCGCTCGGCGGCCCGTATCCAGAAATGGGACGGCCCGATTCACAAGGGTGACCTGACGGCCTGGATCCGCTCCGATTCGGCTTTCCTGCCGCCTCGCGCCCGCTGGTACCCGGTTTCGGGAGTCGACTACGGCAACGACGAGGGCCGTCCGATGTCGTTTTCGACGGGGCGTATCGCCGTTGACGTACCCGCTGGCCTCGAGGTCGTCACGCAGGGGGCCCCCACTGCCGGGCCCGATGACGAGTCCGGTCGCAGCAAGAGCGTCTGGGACATCGCCTCGCCGGTACCGCAACTGTCGCTGAATGTCGGCGAATACGAGGTCTTCACGACGGAGGCGGGCGACACCGAGGTCGCCCTGTACGTGCACCCGCATCACGTCGCTCAACTCGCCCTCTTCGAGGATGCCACCGAGGAGGTCGTGGGCCTGGTCGAGCAACTGCTCACGGCGATGGCTCAGGAAACCGGCCTCCCGTATCCCTATGATCGCCTCGCGGTCGTCGAAGTGCCTTTCCTCGTGCAGTGGTACTACGAGGGGTGGGAGGAGAACGGTGGCCTCACGCAGCCGGGCGTCCTGATGGTCGAAGAGGACACGCTGGTCGCTCAACTGAAGCGCATGACGCAACGAGTCAGCCGCACGCTGAACTCGGAGCGCGGGCAGAGTCAGGATCCGTCCCGCCTCAAGCGAGACCAGCTCGCGAGCGCCGTGTTCTCCGTGTTCCTGAGCCCGGAGGGGAACAACGGCGGATTGTTCCGCTCGCCGCTGGTGCAGCTCTGGTCATTCAATCGTAGTTTCGAGGGCGAAAACGCATCGCTACTGGCGCGCGGCATGCCCGTTTACATGCAGGAAGACCTGTCGCAGGAGATCCGCTCGACCCTCTTCCAGAGGGGCGGGCGCGGCGGCGGCATGGGCCGGGGCGGCATGGTTAGAGGCGACTTTCACGGCGGCCCGCCCGGCGGCGGCGTAACCATTCGCGTGGAAACCAGCAGCAGCCAGGGACCTCGCGAGATCGGACAAGGCGCGAGCTGGGACGAGATGCTCGAGTCGATGCAAACGCAGTCGCTCGCCGAGCTCGACCCGGAGGCCGATCCGGACCTCTACCGCTCGGTGCTCGATGCCAAGGGCCTCACCATGTTTCGCATGATCGAGGCGGTGGTGGGCTCGGACGAGTTCATCGATACGCTCGAGGCATTCGGTGAGGAGTCGCAGTACGAAGACATCTCCTTCGAGGAATTCGAGCGGGCGGTGGTGCCGGAAGGGACGAGCGAGGGGGAGGTCTCTCGTGCCAATCTCGACCGCCTGATCCGCGATTGGGTCTACGGCACCTACGTGCCCGGCTACACGCTCACGCGCACCGAGGCCAAGAAGGTCGAGGACGAGTCGGGTGCTGTCGTGTACCAGGTGATGGTGCGCATCCGCAACGGCGAACCCGGCCGCGGCTTCGTGCAGGTGCAGCTCATGGGCCGTGGCGACGAGATCACCAAGAACGTGGAGATCGACGGCGGCCAGGAGGTCGAGGTGTCGATGGTCATCGGCGTGCGGCCCGGCATGGTTTCGGTCGAGCCCTTCCTCGCCAAGAATCGCCGCGCCCTGCGCTCGCCACTGCGCATCCCGGAAGAGGTCGAGACGGGCCCGCCGGAGGAGTATGTCCGCGTGGTAACCGAGGAGGAGGCCGCCTTTACCGAGATCATCGTCGACAACGAAGACGAAGGCTTCTCCATGCCGGTGCGCCGCGTGGAGCGGTACCTTCGTCCCGGCCTCGAGGGTGGCAACTGGAGTGTCCGCGACAACACCTACTCGTTCGGTCGCTACGAGACCAACTACCGCATGAAAGGCGGCGCCGATGGCGCCCAACCGGCGGTATGGACGACAACGTTGCCGCACGCAGGCGAATACGACATCGCTTACTACTTTCTGCCACGACGCATCAACGGCAGCAGCCGAAACGGCTTCTGGGGCGCCGCGAGCACTTATCGGATCACCATTACGCACGGCGGTGAGCGCACGGAGA
>CAYSHI010000062.1:0-4068 GCA_964430745.1 uncultured Acidobacteriota bacterium
CCACCTCGAGCTCCCGCGCAACGGCTCGGCTGCTGAAGTATGTGCCCGCCACCAACAGCGCGGCGACCAGCGTCGAGACGAACAAGAGTAGTCGCCGCCGACCGGCGAGCCGGGCGCGGTCGGCGAGGGGGTCGGCGCTGACAACCTGTAGCTCCCACGGCAGGCCGCTTTCGGCGCTCGTTCGGCGCGCGCTCAAAGGAATCGGCCTGGCGTCGGGTGTTTCGCCCAAGATCAACGCCGCCGATTGGCGTTCCATCAGCGGCTGCAGGGGCTCGAAGAGCTGCTGCCGCAGAAATGCCGGGCCCGCGATCAGGCCAACAACCGATTCGGAGGTTCCGCGCCATAGAATGAGGGTTCCCACACCCGCGAGCTCGCGAAGCGCGAGCTCGTCCGTAACCGTTTCGCGGACGCCACGGCGGGAGATTTCACCAGCGGACGCCATGACTCTCGTATCCTCGACGATTCCTCGGCTCCACTCCCGCCACAGCAGACCGAGCCCCGAGGCGATGGCCAGCGCTTCGCTCAGTGACTCATCGTCCGGCGCGACCGAGGCATCGCCGCGGGGGCCTTCGTCATCGGAGCGCCCTGCGGCCCGGGCAACGAACCCGTCGGCGTCCTCACGGTAAAGAAGGAACGTCGGCCGATCGATCGTCCAGACGCCCCCCAGCAACCCTTCGCGAAGCTGCCGTGCTTCGGCGCCGAGCTCCGCAAGCCGAGCCTCGCTCTCCAGCAACGCGCATATCGCCCATCGCGCCAGCAGGCCGGCGGGAAAACCGCCTACTGAAGTGTTGCCAAGCTCCGCCAACTCCTTGTAGGCGACCTCGGCGTCGTTCGTTCGACCCACACGACGATAGTCGCGAGCCAACCGCAGCAGGGCGCCGGCGCGAACCCCAGGGTCGTCCGCAGCCGCCAGGCGCTGAAAGCTTGCCATTGCCTCCTCGTACCGACCGCCGACCTCGAGATCCTCGCCCTCGGCGAACGTGCCAGGCGGTGGCTCAGCACCCTTCGGCAACATCGGGTAATAAAGAACTCGCTGGCGCGGGTACGCCGTCACCCCCACGCGAGCGACGTGAACGATGACGGCGCCGGCGGGCAGCTCGGCGCTGCCGGCTCTGGCCGCCTCCGGGACGTCGGCGGGTTCGAGTGTGGCGAGAGTTTCCAACTGCTGCTCGAACCGGAAATACGCCGCTCGCAGCTCGGCAACGACCACATCCGCGGTGTTATCCAGTCGCTCGCGGATGCGCTGTTCCTCGAGTTCCTTATCCTGCTGCAGGAAGCTCCAACCAAGCCATCCGGCACCGGCGACGAAGACGCCCATGATCCCCCAGAAGAGGACCAGCGTCCTGCGCTGTCGAATCCAGTATTTGATCGGCATGGTGCGGCCGTATCGAGTCTCCCTGATACAGGATTATAGAAGCCAATGTCAGGTTCCCTCCGGATCGCCGTCAAGTATTCTGGACACGCCAAGCAAGAAGCTTCGCCTCGCGCTCGAAGCGGGCCAGCCGATCCTGGTCAGTCGCGAAGTCCTCGGGCAGCACCTTGCCCCCAGCTCCGAGCCTAGCGATTCCCACTGGATGTGGGCAGGAAGTTTTCCAGTACCCAGACCGCCTGGAACCCTATATTCTTACGCGTGCCGAACCTGATCTCACGACCGTCGGGCCGGATCGTGGGCGCTCTCCTGAGAACCGGGTCACCCTGTTCCAGCAACCAAGTCTCGAGTCCGGCCGGTTCGAGATCACCGCCTTGGGCTGAGACCCGATACAACTGCTCTCGCTGATTTTCCGGCCGTGGTACCGCGGCGACTCCTCCTGCTTGTGGGACGCGCGGGGAAGACCGGCGTCCGAAGAACACAATGTTGCCCCCGTCGGGTGTCCAAGCAGGCGCAAGAATGCCTTGCAAGGGCTCGCCGCGATACACGAGATCGGTTAGGTGCCGGGGCGTCCCACCCGCTGTCGAGACCACCATGAGGACCCGCCCCTCTGGCCAGCTTCCGGCCAGAAAGACGATCTCCCGCTCATCTGGCGAAAGCCACATCCGCAGACCGACGTCTCCGGGTATCCAGCGATACAACTCGGACTCAACCCCGGTTCCCAGATCCGTCTTTACGATCGCAGCGCGAACGGTGGTCTCCATATTTTCCGAACTCTCGCCCTCGACCGCATACACGGTTGTGCTGTCCGCGCTGACGATGAAGTGGCGCGCATCAGAAACCAACTGGGGGATTGCGCCGGCCGTTCGAATGTCGACCTGGAACAAGCCCCGGCGGCCCCCGTATTCCCCTCCCGCAAACAACGACCCGCCGTCGGGATGCCATTGGAGGATGCCCCGAAGAGTCATTACGGGGGTGACGACCGTCTCACGTCCCGACTCGAGCGAACGAATCACCAGCACCCGTCCCGGTCCGCGCGGCAACCTATAGGCAAGATGTTTGCCGTCTGCGGACCTGCGTTCCGCGTCTCGGTTGACGACAGAAGGATCGACCGGTTCCGGCGATCCGGTCACCTCGGCAGTCTCGGGATTCAACGCTGCGGTAAAGAACTGCGCGGCGCCGCTCCCGTCAACCCCGTAGTACAGCGCACCATCGCGCGTTGTCCCGAGTCGGGCCACGTTGCCAAGATCAGCCCAAAGCATGACGGCAGGCGCGGTGGGCATCCCACTCTCAATGCCGATCATCCAGAGCGCGTCGCGCCCGGTACGATCGCTCCTGAACAGGAGGGAACCATCCGGCGCCCAACCAAGCATGTCCTCATCGGCGGGAGTTTCGGTGAGTTGGACATCGCGGCTCCCGTCCGACGCCATGAGAAACAGGTCTCCATTCTGCGAGGTCTCATCCGGTGAATATCTGTAGACGAAGTAGTCTCCGTCCGGTGAGAACCGACCCGCAGTGGCCTTCCCTCGGTCAAACGACTTGAGGATACGCACGGAGCCGTCGCTGACAGACAACACGCCAATTCGCCGACCGTCCTCAACTTTGAACGAGACGGAGAGATACTGCCCGTCAGGTGACCACCCACCGGGGTTTGGGTACTGCACGCCGTCGCCGCGATACAGCAGGCGGGAATCGAATCCCTCGACGCCCGTGACACGCAGCTCGTAGACGTTCTTGAAATACCGGGTGTACGCCAGTTGCTTGCCGTCAGGAGACCACTTGGAGACCTCCGCATAGTTGTATGTCGAGTCGTTGGCCCACGACCCGTCACTGGTGACGTTTCGATTCTCGCCGGTTGCCAAGTCATGGACGCCGAGGTTCCCCGACTCCCAGTCGGCAAACGACAAGTAGCGACCATCGGGGGAGATCGACCCAAAAAAATCGACCTTCGGCCCCGTCCAGACCTGACGCGCGGCCATGGTCGGTGGGGCGGCCGCCGCGCGGGCACGGTCGATGGCGGACAGTCGCGTTCGCGCCTCGATCACCATGGTGCCCTGGTCTGAGTACTCCCCGACTACGCGCTCGTAGGCCTCGCGCGCCTGGGCGTCGCCGAGCTTCTCGTAACACTGGCCCATCCGAACGAGCGCGTGGGCGGCGAGCGGCCGTTGCGTGGAGAACTCCTCGACGACGCGCGCGTAGAGGAGAATCGCCGCCGGCAAGTCACCGACGACCTCTTCGAGGTGCATCGCCTCCTGGAACAGGTTCGACGCCGACTGCGGGCCGACGAGTGCGCCTGCCACCGTCGGCGCACCGTACAGCAGGGTCGGCATGAGCGCTGCGACCACCAAGATCCTGAGAACCGGCTTCATCGTCCACCTCCTTGTTGAGGAACGGCTGCCCCTCATCTGGTCCGAACCTAGTGGACGCGATATCAAAAGTCGCAAACTCCGTGTAAAAGAATGTTGCGCGCTCGCCGGCCGCCGATCACCAGCGGTCCTCTTCATCCGCGGCTCTCTTCATCCAATGAACTCGTAGCCCCTACCGTGCACCGTGAGCAGGTACCGCGGATTGTGGGGGTCGTCCTCGATTTTCTGGCGCAGCTTGACGATGTGGGCGTCTACGGTGCGGCTGTTGGGGTAGCTGGTGTAGCCCCAGGCGGCCTCCAGCAACGAGTCGCGCGTTACGACCTCGCCCCGGTT
>CAYSHI010000063.1:0-57094 GCA_964430745.1 uncultured Acidobacteriota bacterium
GGCAGCCGGGGAGGTCGTGGCCGGATCCCCGCAGCTGGACGTATCGCTCTGGCGGCGAGCCATGGCCGCGGTGAAGGCGCTTCCGGACGTCTTACGTCGGCTGCGCCGCCTGGAAGCGGCAATCCAAAAGAGCAAGAAGGAAACAGAGTGAGCGTCGACATTCGCCGTATCCTGGAGATTTTGCCGCACCGGTATCCGTTCCTCCTCGTCGACCGCATCGTCGAGATGGAGCCCCGCAAGAGTATCGTCGGGATCAAGAACGTCACCATGAACGAGCCCTTCTTTCAGGGGCATTTCCCGGGGAATCCCGTGATGCCGGGCGTGCTGATCCTGGAGGCGATGGGGCAGGTTGCCGCAGTGCTCTTCCTTCATGACGAAGACGACATGAAAAACCGCTTCGTCTACTTCGCCGGAGCGGATAAGGTTCGTTTCCGTCGGCCGGTAGTGCCGGGGGACCAGCTTCGCTGCGAGATCGAGGTGCTTCGCGTGCGCTCCAAGAGCTGCCAGGTCCTGGCTCGCGCCACCGTCGACGGGGAGCTCGCCGCCGAGGCGACACTTTTCTCGGTACTGGTGGAGGTGCCGGAGATGGACAGCGAATGAGCGCGCAGGGACGATCCGCAAGGTGGCCCACCCCATGAGCCAGGTAGTAGCAGCGGAAGGAAGATGGGAGTGTCATCCGACCGCCGTCATCGAAGACGGGGCGAAACTGGGTGACGGCGTGGTCATCGGTCCCTACGCCACCGTCGGGGCCCACGTCACCCTCGGCGCGGGTACCAAGATCGGCGCACACGCGGTGCTCGAAGGGCACACGACACTGGGAGCCGAGTGCTGGGTCTTCCCCCACGCGTGTATCGGGACGATTCCCCAGGATCTCAAGTATCACGGCGAGGTCTCGTACCTCGAGGCCGGCGACCACAACGTGTTTCGCGAGTTCGTGACCGCAAACACCGGCACGGAGGGCGGCGGCGGGGTCACGCGTATCGGCTCAGACAATCTCTTCATGGCCTATACCCACATCGCCCACGACTGCGTGGTCGGAGACAACGTCATCTTCGGCAATGCGGCCACGCTCGCCGGTCACGTTGCCATCGAGGATTGGGTCAACGTCGGCGCGTTTTCCGGTGTGGAGCAATACCGCCGCGTTGGGCAACACGCCTTCGTGGCCGCGTACGCAGGCGTGACCAAGGACGTGGTGCCGTACTGCACGGTCCAGGGGAACCACTGCCAGGTTTTCGGGCTCAACAACGTGGGACTCAAGCGCCGCGGATTCGACGCCGACACGTTGACGGAGCTCAAGCGGGCATTTCGACTGCTGTTCCGCAGCAGCCTCAACACCACCCAGGCCCTCGAGGCGATCGCGGAGGAGGATTTCGCATCCCCCGAGATCGGCACGCTGGTCGAGTTCGTGCGGAACAGTGAGCACGGCATCGTCAAGTGAGCCGCTGGCGCTGATCGCCGGCAGCACGCAAATGCCGTGCGTGGTGGCCGAGGAGGCCCAGTCGATGGGCCGGAGCGTCATCGCCGTCGGCATTCGGGGGGTTACCGAGTCACGCCTCGAAGCACTTGTCGATCACGTTCACTGGCTGGAGTGGGGTGACGTCGGCGGTTTTCTCTCCCTGCTCAACAAGTTCCGGGACGACGGCATCAAGCAGGCCGTCATGGCCGGCAAGGTCGAGCAACAGAGTATCTACAAGGCCGGCGACAACGCGCAGATGAAGGGCCTGCTCTCGGCGGTTCCCGTCCGCCACACCGACTCCCTCATCCAGGCGGTCGTCAACATCATGGCCGGCGCGGGCATCGAGCTGATGAACTGCACCGACTTTCTTCAGCCGCACATCGTGCGCCGTGGCATCCTGACCTCGCGCGGCCCCGACGATCGCGAGAGAGACGACATCGCTCATGGTTGGAAGGTGGCCAAGCAGCTCGGCGCGCTCGACATCGGACAGTCGGTCGTCGTCAAGGATCGCGCGGTGGTCGCCATCGAGGCTATGGAAGGTACCGACGCATGCCTGAAGCGGGCAGGGGACCTGGCCGGCGCCGGCACGGTCCTCGTGAAAGTCGGGAAACCGGAGCAGGACCTTCGTTTTGACGTGCCCGTGATCGGCGCCGAAACGATCGCCACGATGGTCGAGGCCGGTGCGTCGGCGTTGTGCGTCGAGGCCGACCTGACGGTGCTGTTTGACGCCGCGGAGTTCTGCTCCCAGGCCGATGCGGCCGGAATTGCCGTCGTCGCGCGGCGGGAGGGTTGAGTTGATCCGCGTGGGCGTCGTGGGCGTGGGTGCCATGGGAAGCCATCACACCCGCGTGTTTTCCGAGTTGGAGGGCTGCGATCTCGTCGGCGTACACGATATCGATGCTGCCCGGGCGGCCCAGGTGGCGCGGAAGGCCGACGTGAGGGCCTTCGACGACCTTGCCGACTTGCTGGATGAGGTCGACGCGGTGGCGGTCGCGGTGCCGACCCCCGAGCACCTGAGCATCGGGCTGCGCTGCATCGAGCAGGGGTGCGACACGCTGATCGAGAAACCCCTGGCGCCCTCGCTCGAGGAGGCTGACGCTTTGATCGCGGCGGCGGAAGAGAAGGGGCGGATCCTCCAGGTCGGGCATATCGAGCGTTACAACCCGGCCGTAGCCGCCATGACGGAGCGGGTCGAGCGGCCGGGGTTCATCGAGGTCGATCGGCTGGGCTCCCTGGTGCCGCGCAGCCTGGAGACCGACGTGGTTCTCGACCTGATGATCCACGACATCGACATCATCCACTCTCTCGTGAACGACGAAGTGATCGAGATTCGCGCGGTGGGAGTACCGATCCTCACGGAAGCGATCGATTTTGCCAACGCCCGCCTGGAGTTCGCCGGCGGTTGCATCGCCAATCTGACGGCCAGTCGCGTGAGCGTGAATCGCATCCGCAAGGTCCGCCTGTTTCAACCGGAGGCCTACTTGTCGGTCGACTACACGGCGCAGACCGTCGATCACTACCGGCTTTTGCGAACGGACGGAAAGCCCAGCGGCATCGAGACCGATCGTATCGACGCGTCGGGAGAGGAGCCGCTCCTGAGACAATTGAGAGACTTCGTGGCGTGCTGCACCGATCGCCGGCAACCGCTCGCCGACGCCCACTCCGCGCGCCAGGCGCTGGCGACCGCCTTTGACATTCTCGCCGCCATCGAGGCCCGGCTCGGATGAGCAGGGTGGCGGCGTCAGTGGCGGCACAGGTACCGGGGCCGGACGTGACGCGATTCGCGCGGTGACCCCGTCTCTTTGGTAGACTCGCGTGCTGTCTCTCCTACTTCTCGAGGCCCGCAATGCCGATTGCTTTCGAACCCAGCCCGCGACCGACCCTCGGGATCGAGGAGGAGTACCAGATCTGCGATCCGAAGACCGGCAACCTGTTGCCGATGGTGGATTTCATCATGGATCACGCCGACCCCGAACTGCGGGAGCGACTGAGCTACGACCTTCTCCTGACCCTGATCGAAGCCAACACCGAGGTTTCCGAGACGGTAGGGGAGGCGATCGACAACCTGCTCGACAAACGACGAAAGGTTCAGGCGCTGGCCGAACAGGGTGGTTGCACGCTGGGCCTCACCGGCACCCATCCTTTTGCGGATCCGAAGGAGCAGCGATTCGTCGACACGCCGGATTACCAGTGGGTGCACGACCAGCTCGGTTACGTGGCGCAACGCAATATCACGTTCGGGCTGCATGTCCACGTCGGCGTTGACGACGGGGATCGCGCCGTCTATATCGCCAACCGGATGCGCAAGTGGATCGGGCCGCTGATCGGCCTGGCCGCCAACTCGCCGTTTCTCGACGGCGTAGACACCGGTTGGGACGCGGCTCGCGTCTACTCTTTCGGCGTGTTCCCCCGCGCAGGGATCCCCCCGCGTCTCGCCAGCTACGACGAGTTCGCCGCGCAAATCGACGGCCTTATCGCCTCCGGAGCGATCACCAAACCGCGTCAAATTTGGTGGAATGTGCGTGTCCACCCGCAGTTCGGCACGGTGGAGTTTCGCGCCTGCGACGTGCAGCTCTCCCTCGCCCACACGTCCGCCATCGTCGCCCTGATTCAGGCGCTCGTGGTTGCCTACGGGGATGCGCACCGCGCGGGAGAACCGGAGCCGGAGTTGGCCTGGGCCTATCTCGAGGACGCTCGTTGGAAAGGCATGCGGTTCGGCCTCGACGCCGACGTGATCCACGCTGAAACCGGTGTCGTCATGCCGATGCCGGACTACGTCCGCGAGATGCGGCGCGTCGCGGCCCCGGCGGCCGAGAAGTTAGGAACCTCCGCGTATCTCGACGTCGTCGACGACATGCTGCGGATCGGCAACGAAGCGACCGCACAACGCGCGATGCTGAAGGAGTGCGACGGAGACCTTCGATGCCTCCACCTCCAGCTTCTGGAGATGGCTCTTGAAGAGGGCATCCGTAATCCGGTTTTGGTAGAAGGTTGACCCCTCGAGGTCTGCTGCCCACCGCGGTCGGCAGTGGCGAGATTGTCGTCCATGTCCTCGGTTCCGGAAGCGGATGGCCCACGCCGCGGCGCGATACCAGTAGTCTGCTGATCGGCGTCGTCGACGGGTGGTCGTTGGTGGAGTGTCCCGGATCGATCGTGCACAAGCTCGCCGTGCTCGGGCTGCTGCCCGGCGACCTCCGACGCCTTATCCTCACGCACAATCACGTCGACCACATCTACGGTCTCGCCCACCTGCTGCAAGCGATGGCGATTGCCGGGGCGCCGGCTACGTTCGAGCTGCTCGCGCCACGCCAGACGATCGAGTCGGTGCACGGCGTGGTGGCAACGCACGGACTCGACGACAAGCACCATCCACGGCTCGAGCTTGTCGAAGTCGAGCTTTCAGATGAGCCACAGGTAGTGCCTGTTGAGGGGCTGCGGCTGCGGGCCGCACGCACGGCCCATAGCCGCGACACCGCGGCGCTTCGTTTCGAGGCCGGAGACGTTGCCGTCTGCTACTCGTCCGACACACGTCCATGCGAGGCGGTGGCGCAACTCGCCCGCGACGCCGATATCCTGTGGCACGATTGCGGTGGCCCGCATCGTCAGCGAGCGGCTTTTTCACAGGGACATTCGAGTGCCCTGGAAGCAGGGCGGATCGCCTCGAAAGCGGGTGCTCGTCGGCTCGCGCTGATGCACCTGGGTTCGCGGGACGACCGGGAATTGCAGGAGTGTGTGCAGGAGGCATCCGGTGCGTTCGAGGGGCCGGTCGCGCTGGCGGAAGACGGTGAAACGTGGACTCTGTCAGAGACGACGGAGGATCGATGAGCACATTGGACACCGAGACGGTACAGGCGGCGTACTCGCGCTGGTCGAAGGTCTACGACTGGACGTTCGGTCCGCTGCTGTCGGGGGCGCGCCGCAAGGCCGTGAAGATGCTGGAGCTGAAGGCGGGAGACCATGTGCTCGAGGTGGGCGTCGGCACCGGCTTATCGCTCCCCCTGATACCGTCGGGCTGCCACATGACGGGCGTGGATTTTTCCCGCCCCATGCTCGAGAAGGCGCTGCGGCGGGTGCGCGACGGCGCGCTCCTGTGTGACGCGAGCCTGGTCGAAGCGGACGGGACCCGCCTGCCGTTCGCCGATGCCACCTTTGACGCCGCCATCACGCCCTTCGTAGTCTCCGCCGCCCCCGACCCGGTGGCCCTGTTGAGAGATATGGTGCGAGTCTGCCGGCCGGAAGCTCGAATCATCGTGCTCAACCATTTCTCGCCTCGTAGCCCGTTGCTGGCAAGCGTCGAGCGCGGCCTGTCGTCGGTTACGTCGACGCTGCTCGGATTCCGCGCGGATTTCCCGCTCGAGCCGTTGTTCGACGAGGCCGGCATCGAGATCGACGATGTTCGCCGTGTCACTCCAGTGGGTGGCTGGTACGCGGTCACCTTGACACGGACGGGGTGATGGCCGGGTCTCGAGAAGTGCCCTGGGCCATCATTCCCACCGCCGGCAAAGGCACCCGCCTGCGCCCGGCTACCGACGTCATCCCCAAGGTGCTGCTTCCGGTCGGGCTTCGTCCGATGCTGGACTGGGCCCTGGACGAGGCTTTCGGCTCCGGGGTCGCGGCCGTAATCGTAGTGGTCTCGCCGGAACAAGAGGAAGTCAGACGGCATCTTCAGCGACGGGCCGATGACCTGAGCTGGCCGCGTGAGGTAGCCCTGCACCTCGTCGAGCAGCCGCAGCCGCGGGGCCTCGGCGACGCGCTCATTCGCTGCCGGTCGCTCACCGGGGGCGATTCGTTCGGCGTCGTGGTACCGGACAACTGGTTCGACACCGACGTCCCCGCGCTCGCGCAGGTAGCGGTGACCCACCGCAACACCGGCCTCGATAGTCTCGGACTCGTCCGCGTCGGGCCGCAGCAAGCCGCGTTGCTGGGGAATGTCGGCCGCGTGGATCTGGAGCACTTGCAGGATCACGACTACCGCATCACGAAGCTCGGCGACAAGCGCGCGGGGGCCTTCGAGATCGATGGCGATGAGCCGGTGCTGCGCGGCTGTGCCCGCTACGTCCTGGGTCCGACGTTCTACGACGCCCTCGAAGAGACGGGCCCGCCGCCTGAGGGGGAATGGGACGACGTTCCTGCCTTCCAGCACCTGGCGGCTCACGGCGGGCTTGCCGGGCGACGACTCGCCGGTGTGCATTTCGACGTCGGGCAACCCGCCGGCTATCTGGGCGCGATGAGCTATCTGTTCGAGCGCCTCAGCGATAGCGCCGCATGATGCCGATCACGACGCCTTGAATGCGGACGTTCTCCTCGTCGAGCACGAGGGCCTCAACGGCGGGATTGGCGGGCTGCAGGCGGATCTGCGCGCCGTGCCGGTAGAACTTCTTCAGCGTGACCTCCTCGCCGCGTAGCAAGGCGATGACGGTCTCGCCGTTCTCTGCGTTGGTACGATCCTCGACGATGACGTAGTCGCCGTCGCGAATCTGCTCGTCGATCATCGAGCTGCCGCGCACCCGCAACACGTAGGTGGGCTTGCGGCCGACGAAGTCGGGCGGCAGGTTGATCGCCTCGGCTTCGGCTACGGCCTCGATCGGTCGCCCGGCGGCAACCTGGCCGAGAAGCGGCACTTCGACGGTGCGCACGGGTTCGGGGTCGACGAGCTGGATGCCGCGCCCTTGATGGGGAGCCTTACGCAGGTACCCCTTCTGCACGAGCTGCTCGACGTGCTTGTAGACCGTGGCGGGAGACGACAGGCCGAAGTGTGCGCCGATCTCCTGCAGCGTCGGGGCATAGCCGTGGCGCCCCACGTGCTCACGGACGAAGTCGAGGATTTCTTTCTGTCTCTTGGTCAGGTACATGGTCCCCAGGCCGGTGAAGATCTGCCAATAGAGGGCAAAACTAACACGAATTCCTGAGTCGAGGCGTTGTGTTAGCGTTCACCGATGATTTGGATGGGACTCGACCTCGGCAGCCGTCGCATCGGCGTGGCGATATCCGACCCCCTCGGCGTGATTGCGCAGCCGCTCACCACCCTCGAGGCTCGGGGACGGGGGACCGTGCCGCTCGGTGCGTTGCAGGAACTTGTCTCGGAACGTGACGTCGGCGGCATCGTGGTGGGATTGCCGCGCCGCCTGGACGGATCACACGGCCCGGAGGCCGAGGCCGCGGAGGCCGTAGCCGAACAGCTTCGAGTCGCCTTGAGGCTGCCCGTGGAGCTGTGGGACGAGCGCCTGACGAGCGCTCAGGCGGAGCGGGTCCTCATCGACGCGGGCGTCCGCCGCAAGCGCCGGAAGGGCGCCACCGACCGCATCGCGGCGGCGCTCATCCTGCAGGGATTCCTCGATCATCGAAGCCTGTCGCCGGCTGTTCCCGAAGCCGTCGAGCCGTGAGCGCCATGGCGACGGTCAGACGGATGTTGACGCCCCTTCTGATGCTCGTTGTCCTTCTGTACCTGTCCGTCCGATTGGCTGTTGGAGTTGCCGTCGCGACGCTGGATACGCCGTTCGACGGCAATAACGGCGCCCCGGCCGTCGTCTCCGTTGCCGCGGGCGTGAGCGCCGCCCAGGTGGCCGAGTTGCTGGAGAACAGCGGCGTCATACGTCGGGCCCGGGATCTGCGCTGGTGGATGCGGCTGAACGACACGCACGGGGCCATCCATACGGGTCGATATCGTTTCGAAGGCCCGGCCACGCTGCGGCAGGTCGCCGAGGTGATCACGGAAGGTCGGGTGCTGCTCTCCTCCGTGACCGTGCTCGAGGGGGCGACGCGCTGGCAGGTCGCCGAGGCACTGGCGGCTGCCGACTTCGGAACCTACGCGGAAGCCTGGGAAGCGACCGGCAACGCCGGCTTGATCGCCGACCTCGACCTTGAGGCCACGGACCTCGAAGGCTATCTGTTTCCGGATACCTACTTCGCCCCGCAGGACGCCGGAGCGGATGACATCGTCGCCATGATGGTGGCGCAGTTTCACGAGATCTGGACCGCACAGCGCGCCCTCGAGGCGAGCCGGCAGGGGTTCAGCACCCGACAACTGGTAACCATCGCCTCGCTCATCGAGGCGGAGACCGGGCTTGCCGAGGAGCGCCCGCTGGTTTCCGGCGTGTACCACAATCGTCTGAATCGAAGAATGCGGCTGCAGTGTGATCCGACGCTGTTGTACGCCCTCTACCTCGACGGACGAACGGACCGCAACATACGCCGCTCGGACTTCGACAACCCGTCGCCGTACAACACGTACCGGGTCGGAGGTTTGCCGCCGGGGCCGATCGGCAACCCCGGGGCCGCCAGCATCGACGCCGCACTGGCGCCGGCGGAAACGGAGTTCATCTATTTCGTCGGGCGTAACGACGGTTCTCACGCCTTTGCGCGCACGCTCCGCGAGCACAACGCCAACGTGAATCGTTATCAACGCTGAGGCCTCCGCGGTTGTACACTGTGCCGTCTTGTCCTCTTTCGAACGACCGATCTCACCATGAGCCGTTTACGTGAACACGCCGACCTGGAGCCGGATGCCGCGGCGGGTTTCCGTTTTGCGGTGGTCGTCAGCCGATTCAACGGCGAGATCACCGGAGCTCTCCTCGAAGGGGCGCAGCAGACCTTGCGGCAGCACGGCGCTGCGAGCGACGCGGTGCAGGTATATGAGGTCCCCGGGGCGTTCGAGCTGCCGATGACCGCGGCCCGCCTCGCCGAAGGCGGCGTCGACGCGATCATCTGTCTGGGCGCGTTGATCAAGGGCGAGACGCCCCATTTCGACTACCTCGGAGCCTCCGTAGCACATGGTATCTGCGACGTTGCGGTACGTTCCGGTGTTCCGGTGATCTTCGGAGTCCTCACCTGCGAGCAACGCGAGCACGCCGAGGCTCGTGCCGGGGGCGCGCGCGGTAACAAGGGAGCGGAGGCGGCGCTTGCAGCCATCGAGATGGCCGACCTCTTTGCTTCGATTTCTTCCGGAGGACCCGACGATGGGCGTCCGACATCGCGCTCGTGAGGCGGCGGTACAGTGCCTCTATCAGTGGGAGGTGACCGGTGCCGATCCGGAGAAGATCCTCGCCGGTTACTGGGAGAGCTACGGCTCCGACGATCTGGCGCTCAAGCGTTTCGCAGAGTTGCTGTTCCGTGGCACGGTGGCGCGGATTGTCGACATCGACGCTATGATCTCCGGGCAGACCAAACACTGGCGTCTGGACCGATTGGGACTGGTCGAAAAGAGCATTCTGCGCCTCGGCGCCTACGAGCTCGCGTACGACCCGGAGACGCCGCCCGCCGTGGTCATCGATGAGGCGGTGGAGCTGTGCAAGAAATTCTGCGGTCCGGAAGCGGGGCCGTTCGTCAACGGTATCCTCGACGCCATCAAGGGCCGCGTCGGGGAGCCCGGCGGAACCATTCGAACCGTGAAATACGACCCCTCGACGATCGAATCCAAGTGGCAGAAGCGCTGGGACGACGATGCCGTATACCGGGCCGGCGACAGCGACGAGGGCAAGAAGTACTACTGCCTCGAGATGCTCCCGTATCCGTCCGGGCGCTTGCACATGGGGCATGTTCGCAATTACTCGCTGGGCGACGTGGTGGCGCGTTTTCGCCGCATGCGGGGCTTCAACGTCATGCACCCGATGGGATGGGACTCGTTCGGCATGCCGGCGGAAAACGCGGCCATCGAGCGCGGGACGCACCCGGCGATCTGGACGCGCGAGAACATCGCGGTGATGCGGGCACAGCTCAAGACGCTCGGCTTCGCCTACGACTGGGATCGTGAGATCGCCAGCCATACACCGGAGTACTACCGCTGGAACCAGTGGCTGTTCCTGCGCTTCCTGGAGCGCGGCCTGGCGTATCGCAGGGAGGCCCTGCTCAACTGGTGCCCCTCGTGCGAGACGGTGCTTGCCAACGAACAGGTGGAAGACGGCGCGTGCTGGCGCTGCGGCTCGGCGGTGGAAGAGCGCCACCTGTCGCAGTGGTTCTTTCGCATTACCGAGTACGTGGAGGAGCTGCTCGAGGACGTCGACAAGCTCGAGGGTTGGCCGGAGCGCGTCCGCAATATGCAGCGCAACTGGATCGGACGCAGCAACGGTGCTCAGGTCGCTTTTTCGGTAGAGGGCGAGGGGGAGTCGCTGGAGGTCTTCACCACGCGCATCGATACGATCTTCGGCGCCACCTTCATGGTTCTGGCTCCGGAGCACCCGCTCGCGCGCCGCTGGTATGACGGCGGACCCGGCGCGGACGCCGACCTCGATCGCGAGGCCTTCGCCGCCCGCGTCGACGAGCTGGAGAAGATGAATCGCCGGCAACGCCCCGGCGAAGAGGGCGAGAAGGAAGGGGTCTTCACCGGCCACTATGCCGTCAACCCCTTCAACGGCGAACGTCTGCCGATCTGGATCGCCAACTTCGTTCTCATGGACTACGGCACCGGCGCGATCATGGCGGTGCCGGCACACGACGAGCGAGACTTCGAATTCGCGCGCACGTACGACCTTCCCGTGCGTCCGGTGATCGCTCCCGCCGCGGGCGAGGCGGCCGACGGGATCGCCGACCCCGAAGCCATGACGGAGGCGGCGCCTATCTACGGTGCCTTGATGGATAACTGCGGCGCCTACGCCGGCATGAGCTCGGAGAGCGCGCAGGAGAAAATGGTCGCCGACGCGGAAGCCGGCGACTTCGGCGGCGCCGCGATCGACTACAGGATCAAGGACTGGGGCGTATCGCGCCAACGCTACTGGGGTACGCCGATTCCGGTGATCCATTGCGGCGCCTGCGGGGTGGTACCGGTTCCCGACGAGGATCTTCCGGTGGTGCTGCCGGAAGACGTGGAGCTTTCCGGAGAAGGAGGCTCCCCGCTGGGCAAGGTCGAGGCGTTCGTCAACGTCGATTGTCCGAGCTGCGGCTCCGCGGCACGGCGCGAGACCGACACCATGGACACGTTCGTCGACTCGTCTTGGTATTACCTGCGCTACCTCTCGCCGCACGACACGGAAGCGCCGTTCGAGCGCGGGGCGGCTGATTACTGGCTGCCGGTGGACATCTACATCGGTGGCATCACCCACGCGGTGCTGCACCTGCTGTACTTCCGTTTTTTCTGCAAGGCCATGGCGGACCTCGGATTGCTGCAGGTGCGGGAGCCTGTCACCCGGTTGCTCACGCAAGGCATGGTGCTGCTGGGAGGTTCGGCGATGTCGAAGTCGCGCGGCAACGTCGTCGATCCGGAGTCCATGGTGCAGCGCTATGGCGCCGACGCGACACGCCTCTTCGTCTTGTTTGCCGCGCCCCCGGAACGCGACTTCGAGTGGGACGAGGGGGGAATCGAGGGGTGTTCCCGTTTTCTCAGCCGGACCTGGACAATCGTCGAGCAGTCGCTCGCGTCGATCGCCGACGTCGGCACGTCCGGTAGCGCGACAGACTTGCCGGATGCGTTGATCAGACTACGGCGCAAAGCGCACGACACGACCCGACGGGTGACCGAAGAGATCGACCAACGATTGCACTTCAATACCGCCGTGGCGGTGCTGATGGAGCTGCTCAACGAGTGCTACGCCGCGACGGCGGAAGTACCGCCGGCCGAAGCGGGGGAGCACGCGTGGGTGTATCGGGACGCGTTCGAGCGCTTGATTGCGCTGCTGTCACCGTTCGCTCCGCACGTTACGCAGGAGCTCTGGGAGAAGCTCGGAAACGAGGGTTATCTCCTGGATAGCCCATGGCCGGCGTACGACCCGTCGGTGCTCGAACGCGAGACGGTGCGAATCGCGGTGCAGGTCGATGGTAAGGTGCGCGGGACGGTCGAGGTTCCCGTTGATCTCACCGACAAGGATGCTCTCCTCGAGGAGGCTTCGAGGGAGGCCAACGTCGCGCGACATCTGGAGGGAAGGACCTTGGTGCGCAGTGTCGTGGTTCCCGGCAAGATCATCAGCCTGATCACATCATGACGAAGGTCGGGACGGTGCGTCTGTGGGCCGCTTTGTTCCTGTTGCTGTTGGCTCTGCTTTCGGTGCAGAGCTGTGGTTATGCACTCGTCGGCACCGGGTCATTCCTGCCCGAGTACATTCGCACGGTTGCGATCCCGACCTTCGAGAACAATACGCCGCGCTTCGAGGTCGAGGTGCGTATCACCGACGCGGTGACGCGGGAGTTCATCTCCCGCGGCGACTTCAGCGTCACCGGTAATCCCGAGGGCGCCGACGCGGCACTGACCGGCACCATCACGGCGTTCAACGTCTCACCGATCGGCATCGGCTCGCAGGAGCAGGCGACCAACTACATGGTGATCATCCAGGCGCGGGTCAACTTCCGCGATCTGGTGCAGAACCGCGTCCTGTACTCGAACAATGCTTTCCTCTTCAGGCAGCAGTTCGAGTTGGAGAGCGACCCGACGGCGTTTTTCGACGTCAGCAACGTCGCCGTCGACGAGATCGCCATCGAGTTCGCCCGCACGGTCGTCGCGAGTATTCTCGAGGGCTTCTGAGGTGGCGCGTCGCAAGGCGTCGCGCAGCAGCGGCTCCAGCGTCGCGCAGTTGAACCGGGCTCTGGAGCGGGGAACCATCGCCCCGGTGTACCTGATCGTCGGTGAAGACGATTTCCTGCGTCGCAAGGCGGTGGCGGCGATTGTTGCCGCCGTGGCGGGGGACGATCAGGAGGAACCCGGCATGGTGCTCGTGCGGCTCGATGGAACGACCACAGCGCTGCCCGCGGTGATCGACGAGGCGCGGTCTCTACCGCTGTTCCTGATGGCCGAGGGGCGACCGGTAAGGGTGGTTTTGGTGAGCCCGTTCGAGGCCACCACGGACGACGCCGATTTGCTGGACGAGTATCTGAAGGACCCCGTCGAGGCGACCTGCGTGGTGTTCGAGGCACGTAAGCTGGATGCTCGAAGGGCGACCGCCAAGCTGCTGAACACCCATGCCGCCAAGGTCCAATGTGATCCGCCGGACCGGGAGGCCGACGTGCGTCGATGGATCGAGAGCTCAGCGTCGGCGCGCGGTTTCGAGATCTCGCGCGAGGCGGTGACCTATCTGCTCGAAATGATCGGGCTCGACCTCCAACAGCTCAACCAGGAGCTCGACAAGGTCGAGTTGTTCGCGGCGGGCGGCAGGCGACTGGAAGCGAGGGACGTGGAGCAGCTCCTGGGCCGCAGTCGTGAACACTCCGTGTTCGAGCTCACGGACGCGCTCGTCGAGGGACGCTCGGAGGCCGCTCTCAGGGTTCTGAATCGATTGCTCGACGACGGCGAAGAGCCCGTTCGTGTGTTGGCGATGGTGAGCTGGGTGATCCGTCAGCTCATCACCGCCCGAGATCTCGCCGGCCGCGGGTGTCCCGAGCGGGAGTTGTTACAGCAACTCGGCGGACGATGGGATCAGCGTCGTCGCGTGCTGCAGAAGGCCGCTCCCGCGGACCTTACCGCGCTCGAGGCGCTCCTTGTCGCATGCTCACGCTCCGACAGCACCGTGAAGATGCAGCGGGGCGCCGGCAGTCGCGGGACGCTCGAGAGTCTCTGTCGGCGCGTCTGTGCGGCATGATGCCCGCGATCGCGCGCGGCGCGGCGGCAGGGCAGGGGGGAAGAGCCCCCAGGTCAGGCGGCAGCCGCCTGCTGGATGCGTCGGGCCAGGCGAGACTTCGTCCTGGCTGCGGCGTTACGGTGGATGATTCCGAGACGAGCAGTGCGATCGATGAGTCCCTGGGTCTTGACCCACTGGACCTGTATGACGTCCTGGTCGCCCTCGGCAATGGCCTCTTGAAGCCGGCGAACCGAGGTGCGCAGCGTAGACCGTCGCATGCGATTGCGTGCGTTGCGCACCTCGTTCTGGCGCATTCGTTTCTTGGCAGACTTGATAATCGGCATTTTTCTGAAAAGCTCCGTTGACGGCGAAAGAGAAGCATAAGACGGCACCCGAGTCCGGTCAATCCGCGGATGCAACCGCGGAGAGGGCCCGCGTCTTGCGGTCGGTGGGTACGGTCGCCTCCATCACGCTGCTATCGCGTGTGGCGGGATACGGCCGGGACATCGTTTCGACCTATTTCTTCGGAACGGGTCTGTACGCCGATGCCTTCGTGGCCGCATTTCGACTCCCCAATATTCTACGACGGCTGGTGGGCGAGGGAAACGTCTCCGCCGCATTCGTTCCCGTCTTCGAGCACGAGGCGACGGAACGGCGACCGGGGGAGCTCTGGAAGCTGGCGGACACGTTTCATCTGGCCATCGCCGGGTCCGCTTCGCTGCTGACGTTCCTCGGCATTCTCGCGGCGCCTTTGCTCGTCCGCTGGGTACTGATTCCGGGCAATCCGGAGGCCTGGGAACTGACCACGCGCCTGGCCCGGCTCACGTTTCCGTTCCTCGTCTTCATTTCATCGGCGTCGGCGCTGATGGCGGTGTTGAACGCGCGCGATCGCTTTGCCGCCGCCGCGTTCACTCCCGTGCTCTACAACCTGACGCTGATATCGTCGGTGGTCGTCATGCTGCGGGTGGAGACGCCGATCTACATCTGGGCGCTGGCAGCGGTGGTCGGGGGATTCGTGCAGTGGCTCTCGCTCGTGCCGCACGCGTGGGCGCTCGGCATGAGGTTTCGCACCGGCCTGGCACTGTCGGATCCCGCGCTCCGGCGCATCGGGCGCCTCATGGTTCCGGGACTGTTCGGCGTCGGGATCACACAGATCAATGTCCTGGTGGGCCAGTCGCTCGCCAGCTTTCTCGGCCTCGGCAGCATCGCCAGCCTCTTCTATGCTCAGCGCATCACCGAGCTGCCGCTGGGCGTGTTCGCCATCGCCATCGCCACCGTGGTGCTGCCGCTCATGTCGCGGCAGGCGGCGCGCGGTGACACCGTCGAGATGCTCGACACACTGAACTTCGCGCTCCGCCAGGTGGCCTTCATCATTGTTCCGGCGACCGTCGGGCTCGTGCTCATGCGGCACGAGATCGTTTCGGTTCTATTCGAACGCGGCGAGTTTGACGCGACTTCGACCCTCTCCACGGCATCGGCTCTCGCAGCCTATTCCGTGGGCCTGCTCGCCTTCGCCGCCGTGCGTGTCGTGGCTCCGGGTTTCTACGCCTTACGCAACACGGTGACGCCGGTCGTCGTTGCCGCGGTGGCCATGGTGGTCAATCTGGTCGGCTGCCTGGTGCTGATCCCGTTCTTCGATCACGCGGGCATCGCCCTGGCCAATTCCGTCGCCGCCTATGTAAACGGAGGTCTGCTGCTGCTCCTCCTGCGTCGCCGCGTCGGTGCGCTCGGGGGGAGGGCCCTTCTCGCCTCAGGGACGCGTGTCGGGGCGGCCTCACTGGCGATGGGCTGGGTGGTGGGCGGCGCGCGCTCGTCGTTCTTTCCGCCGCTGGATGCCGGGTTTGTGGCGCGCGCCACCGCGCTTGCTGCGATCATCGGCGTCGGGCTCCTCACCTATCTTGCCGCCGTCGCGGTGATGCGAGCTCCGGAGCTCGGAGAGCTGCGGCAGATGCGGGCGCGGAGGTCTTCATGATCTGCGTGGTGCAGAGGGTGCGATCGGCTGCCGTCGAGGTGGAGGGCGTGACCGTCGGCGAGATCGGCGTGGGGCTGCTTGCGCTCGTGGCGGTCGTCGAGGGCGATGACGTCGGCGACGCCGCTCATGTTGCCGAGCGCTTGCGCCACCTGCGCATCTTCGCCGACGAGGAGGGCCGGATGAACCTTTCCGTGGAGGATGTCGCCGGCAGCGTGCTGCTTGTTTCACAGTTCACCCTCGCGGGCGATGTCCGCCGTGGCCGGCGACCGTCGTTCTCCGATGCCGCGGATCCCGAGCTTGCGCGTCGCTATCTCGAGCTCATGGCGAACGATATCGAAAGCAACGGGGTGCCCGTGCGCAGCGGGGAGTTCGGGGCCCACATGGCGGTCACGCTGGTCAACGACGGGCCGGTGACGCTGATCATCGACTCGGCGCGAAAGAGGCCGGTGGGCGGCGACGCGCAAATGAGTGAGCGGAAGCCATGAGCGCGCCCGACCTCGGCTTCGGCGGCTGGCTGACCGACTACAGCGAGCACCTGAGAGCCGAAAGAGGCCTTTCGCTGCAAACGGTGACCGCCTACATGGGCGACCTCAAGGAGTTCGGACGCTTCATGAAGGAGCGACAACGCGCGCCCCTGGACGCGGACCCGCAGGACGTGCGCGATTTTCTCGTTTCCCGCCGGGCACGAGGCCTGAGCGAGCGATCCGTGGCCCGCGGCCTGTCGGCGCTCCGGGGGTTCTTCCGCTACTGTGTCGCGGCCGCGCGCATCGAGGAGGACCCCACGGAGCTGGTCAAGGCAAAGGAGCTGCCGCGGCGCCTCCCGAAGGCCCTCAACCGCGAGGAGGTCTTCGCCATTCTGGAGCAACCCGACGTCACCCGGCCCGCGGGGGTTCGCGACAGGGCCATGCTCGAAGTCGCGTACGGAAGCGGCCTGCGGGTCTCGGAGCTCGTCAACCTGCGCCTCAATGACGTCGAGCTCGAGGAAGGTTTCATCCGCTGCCGTGGCAAGGGTGGAAAGGAGCGCCTGGTGCCGCTGGGCGGTGAAGCGCGGCGCTGGGTGGAGGCCTACCTCGGTCGGTCGCGGCCCCGATACTGCCGGCGAAACAACGAGCCGTACCTGTTTCTGAGTCAGCAGGGCGCGCCGATGACGCGGCAGTGGTTCGGCAAGACGCTCAAGCGTTACGCGCGCAGCGCCGGTGTGGCGGCGACCAAGGTGAGCCCGCATGTCCTGAGACACTCCTTCGCCACCCATCTGCTGGAGGGCGACGCCGATCTCCGCGCCGTGCAAGCGATGCTCGGGCATGCGCGGATCGCGACGACGGAGGTTTACACTCACGTCGACCGCACCCGACTGCGGCGCGTGTACGATCGCTACCACCCACGCGCGTGAACGCCATTGGTTGATGATCTGCTGGACAAGCTGGATGCCGAACAGCGTGAGCTGGTGCTCGCCTGCGGACGCTTTGCCGCCGAGCGCGGCGAACGTGCTTTTCTCGTCGGTGGCTCCGTGCGGGACCTTTTCCTGGACCGGGACCACGACGACCTCGACATCGTGGTCGAGGGCGACGGCCTGGCCGTGGCACAGGCGCTCTCGCGCTCCGTGGACGGCGAGCTCACCCGGCATCATGCGTTCCAAACGGCCACGGTGAGCACTCCCGGGGGCCTGAGGGTCGATGTCGCGACGGCGCGGAGCGAGCAGTACCCGCGTCCCGGGCAACTGCCTCAGGTGGTGCCCGGAAGCCTCGCCGAGGACCTGGAGCGGCGCGATTTCACCATTAATACAATGGCCATCGATCTCGGCCCGGGCGAGGTCGGCGCTCTCATCGACCCGCTGGGCGGGATCGCGGATCTTCGGGCCGACCTCATCCGGGTGATGCACTCCCGCTCTTTCGCCGACGATCCGACGCGGGTGTTGCGGGCGATTCGCTTTGCCCTTCGTTTCGGCTCTGAGATCGAAACCGATACCCATGCCTGGCTACGGCGGGCGGTTACGGGTGGCTATCTCGCCGACGTCTCGGGCGACCGGGTCCGCAAAGAGATCCGCCTGAGCTTCGGAGAAGCCCCCATAGAGGGCCCACTCCGATTGCGCGACGAGGGTGTGTTGCGGGAGGTCCACCCTCTCCTCGGAGCGGACGAGACTGCGCTACAAGAGCTCGACCGGAACCTCCGACGTTACCGGTCGAGCGGCGGGGAGCGCGCCGGGAATCCTCCGGAATCATCGGATTGGACGCTGCGGCTTGCCTGTTGCGCATCAGGCATGCCGCCGCAAGCACGTTGGGAGCTGGTTCGGCGGCTGCGTCTGAGCCGCGATGAGCGCTCCGCCTTGATCGACGCCGGCGTCCCGTGGCGCAAGGCGTCAGCGGCGATATCGACACCGGGCAGTGTTCGCGACAGCGACGTGGAGCGCGCTCTGCGCCCGCTCTCGTCCGGCGGGTTGTTGGTGGTCGCCGCGGAGGGCGCAGGCTCCTCCTCGACCGCGGCGTCGGCCGCCGTTGCCTCCTCCGAGGGCACTTCTTCGTCCCCCGACCCAGGCGATACCGGGATGGGGATGCTCCGCGCCGAGGAGACCCTTACGGATCTGTTGTGGCGCTACCTGGAGCACATGCAGGAGGTGCGGCCCGAGCTGAACGGCGCGGATTTGTTGGAACTGGGAGTTTCACAAGGGCCGGACGTAGGGCTCTTACTCGAGAAGTTACGCAGCGCACGCCTCGATGGAGGGGCGCGCGACAGCGAAGACGAGCGCCGCCTGGTGCTCGGCTGGCTGGCTGAAAAGCCGCTCTGACAGCGGCTTTGCGCCGTTTCGCTCGATTGACGGGGGCGGAGGTGCGTGATACGTTCGCACGGTCCTTTCTTCCGCGCGCCTATCTCTGCGCGCGCGCACCGTCTTTCATTTTTCGAGCGCTCAGACCATGGCAAATCAAGGAACTCATCTTCTTACGTCCGAGTCGGTGACCGAGGGTCATCCCGACAAGATCGCCGACCAGATCTCCGACTCCGTCCTGGATGCCGTCATGGCCGTCGATCCGATGGGCCGTGTCGCCTGCGAGACGCTGGTCACCACCGGCCTGGCGATCGTTGCCGGCGAGATCACCACAGACGCCATCCTGGACGTGCCGCGCATCGTGCGAAAGACGATCAGCGACATCGGCTACACGCGCGCCAAGTACGGCTTCGACAGCGAGACCTGCGCCGTGATGACGACGCTCGACGAGCAGTCGCCCGACATCGCCCAGGGGGTTGACCCCGGTGGCGCCGGCGACCAGGGGCTCATGTATGGCTACGCGTGCACCGAGACGCCGGAGTTGATGCCGCTGCCGATCATGTTGGCGCATCGGCTCAGCCGCAATCTGGCCACGGTCCGCAAGGACGGCGTGGTCGACTACCTTCGGCCGGACGGCAAGTCGCAGGTCACCGTGGAATACGAAGGCCACACGCCGAAGGCGGTCAAGGCGGTGGTGATCTCCACCCAGCATGGCCCCGAGGTGGCGGCCGACGATCTTCGGCGCGACATGATCGAGCAGGTCGTGGAGCCCATCATTCCCGAGGACCTTCGTGACGATGCAATCGTCTATCACATCAACCCGACGGGCCGCTTCGTTACCGGAGGCCCGCAGGGAGACGCAGGTTTGACAGGTCGCAAGATCATCGTCGACACCTACGGCGGGGTCGGTGGACACGGCGGTGGCGCTTTCTCCGGCAAGGACTGCACGAAGGTCGACCGCACCGCTTGCTACATGGCTCGCCACGTTGCGAAGAACCTGGTGGCGGCGGGAGCGGCCGAGCGCTTGACGTTGCAGGTCGCTTACGCCATCGGTGTAGCGGAGCCGGTGTCGATCATGGTGGACACGTTCGGCACCGGGCGCGTCAGCGACGAGCGCATCACCGAGGTGGTGCGCGACGTCTTCGACATGACGCCCAAGGGGATGATCGAACACCTCGATATGCGTCGGCCGATCTACCGACAGACCGCAGCGTACGGCCACTTCGGCCGCGAGGAGCCCGGTTTCACCTGGGAAGAGCTGGGCGCCGCCGACCGGCTGCGTTCCGACCTGGGTCTGAGCGAGGCGGATGTGCCCACGGCCGTACGCGACAGAGTACTGACCCCCGCCGGCTGATTCCGCCGGACTCCCGGATTCGTTGGGAAACCGACCCGCGTCCCGTCAGGTCCGCAGGCCGACGGTGATGTAGCCTGCCAGCGCCAGAAAGAGCACGTGGGGCGCCCAGGCGGCGATTGCGGGCGGAAGGATCTCGGCGGCGCCGACGGCGCGGAAGAACACGAACGCCAGCCAGAAGAGCACCGTCAGCATCAGCGCGAGGGCAACGCCCGAGAGCGTGCCCTGCCGACCCATTCGGAAACCGAAGGGGATGCCGACGAGCGCCAACACGAAGACGATCGCCGGAAAGGCGAACTTCTGCTGAAGGTCGATCTTGTACTTGCTGGCGTCGAAGCCTCTGACCTCGAGACTGTCGATGTGGGCCCTTAGCTCGGCGGCGCTCATCTGCTCGGGCAGTCTTCGCTCCGTGCCGAAATAGGCGGGCTGTTCCGTGATACCGAGCTCGACCAACTCATACCGCATGAGCTCGGGCGAGACGATCGTGCCGTCGTCTTCGTACACGTAGTGACGCCGCCAGCTGTCGGTGGCCAGCCATCGACCCTCTTCCCAATGAGCCTGCGCCGCATAGTCGACGCGCGCGAGGCGCCAGGCCTCGTCGTCCAGGTAGTACACACGCAGCCCCTGGAAGGTCATCTGATCGGGGTCGTAGTCGGCGTAGTTGAAAACGTAGTTGCCCGTGCCGCGCGCCCAGTGGCCGCCGGCCGGGCGCACGCTGAACGGTGTGCTGCCGAGGTTGAGCGAGTGCTTGACCTCCTCGGCGCGTTGATTCGTGTACGGCACGATGTAGTCGGATACCCCGTACTGCAGAAGGGTCAAGGCGACCGCCGGAATGAGAATGGGCGCCGCCAGACGGAAGAGGCTGGTGCCGCCGGCGAGCACCGCGACCACCTCGTTGTGCTTGCTCATCAGGCTGAACACGATGAGCACGGTGAGGATGGTGGCGATCGGCAAGGTCATCACGAAGATGAACGGGAGCTGGAATTTGAAGTACTCGATATAGATCCAACGGCTCGCGCCGACCTGGTAGACGTCGTCGGAGATCTCGAAATACTCGCCGATCATCCAGATCACCGTGAGGCCGCCGAGCGTGAGTGCGCCGATGCGAAGAAACTGGGTCAGCACATAGACGTCGAGGATACGGGGAAAGCCTCGCCCGTGATAAGAGCCGCCCACACGGGACTTGCGCTCGGTAGCGGCGATCTCGGACTCTCCACGCGCGGCGTGCCACGCGTCGATCACGTGCTCGCGGACGTAGTCAGAGATGCGCAGCGCGGTATCGAGAATGCCGAAGTCCTTCTCGCGGGCCTTGGCCCACAGCAGGATCAGAGCCGCGAGAGCGATGACGATGTCGGCTGCCCACACCCCGAGCCACGGAGCGATGGCGCCCTCCTCCGCAAACTTCTCCCCGCCGTCGATGAACATGTAGTAGACGGCGATAACGCCGATGGCCATGAGGTAGCCGGTGGCCTTGGTCTGTCGCGTTGTCGAAACCCCGAGGGGGAGGGCGATCAGAGCCATTACCAGCCCCGCCACGGGGATGGCGAACTTCTTGTGCACCTCGACGGCGAAGCGCTCCGTGGGTTGGCCGGCCGCCTCTCGGACGGCGATCTCGGCGCGCAGTTCCGCCACGTTCATGGTGCGCTCGTCCTTCGACACCGGCGCGACGGCACTCCCGGCCTGGCTGTCCAGAAGCTGGCGCTGCTCGGCGAACGACGTGACGCTGGACTCTTCGGCGGTGGCGCCGCCCTCGTAGATGTAGCCGTCCGTGAGCTCGATCCAGGCCTCGCGATTGGCGTTGCTGTAGGTCGCGAGGGCGCCCTCCGCCATGATGACCTGAGGCGGGTTGGAGTCGGTCCGCACGAGCATGAGCTGCTCCCAACGCTGGTCCGGTTGCGTGACCTCCTCGACGAAGAGCGTGAAATTGGGGAAGCGCGTCTCGAAGACGCGGGGGCGAACCTGGTTCGTGAGGGTGCGGGAGTTGATGAGCCGCCACTGGAGCTGGCGGACCTCGTTGTTTCCCCACGGCAGGATGACCAGGCAGAGGTAGAGGTTGAGCAAGAAGGCCGCGAAGCCGACCAGCAGGATCGGCAACGCCAGCTGATAGAGGCTGATGCCGCTGCTGCGTAGGGCGATGATCTCGGCGTCGGCGGACAGCCGGCCGAAGCCGATCAGCCCTCCGACCAGGACCGCCATCGGCACCGTTAGCACGATGATGTGCGGCACGGTGTACAGGAAGAGCAGCCCGACGTCGCCGGCGCTCAAGCGGTCGCGAATGATCCACTCGGCGAACTGCAGCAGCGTGTTCATCAACATGAAAAACGTAAACAGACCGAAGCCCATCAGCGTGGGGGCCGTGAGCTCGCGCAGCACGTAGATGACCAGGGTGGGGGACGGCGGGCGAAACGACCGCATACGGCCCGCGGTGGCGGCTTCGGCGCCGTTCATCGGGCAGTCTCGTAGTGGCGGGCCAGGAGCGCGGGATCAACGCCGCAGTAGTAGAGGCTGCGCAGCAACCACATTCTGAGGATCGTGCGTACGGCCCCGCCTCGCTCCCATCGGCGTGGCGACGTGATCACCGCCGGCCGCAGCCTCGCCACCCGGCCTGCGCGCTTGAGACGGCGACTGAACTCGATGTCCTCGAACAGGGGGAGCGGCGCGAAGCCGCCGAGACGCTCGAACACCTCGCGGCTGACGAACATTGCCTGGTCACCCGAAGACACGCCGGTGAGCCGGCTGCGCAACGAGATCAGGAAGCCCACGAGGCGCAACAGCATGCGATCGGAATCGAGCGCGACGTCGAAGTTGCCGCCGACCGCTCCGTCGCGGACGGCGCGGCGCACGGCGGTAAGCGCGCCGGACGGAAGGCGCGTGTCGGCGTGTAGAAACAGCAGGGTCGCCCCGCGAGCCACTTTCGCTCCCGCGTTCATTTGCGCCGCGCGTCCGCGTGACGCGGCGACATGGCGGTATCCTGAAGCGGTTAACAGCCGCGTTGTCTCGTCGCTGCTGCCTCCATCCACAAAGACGATATCGGCGGCGAGCTTGTTGAGGTAGTGAAGCAGTTTCGGCAAGGTGGAGGCTTCATTGAGCACGGGGATGATGATGCTGACGCACACGATAAGACCCTAACAGTAGTACCATCGCCGCGTCATGTTTCATCTCACCGTGCTGGGGAGCGGCGCCTCACTCCCTACGCTTCAGCGCCAGACAACCGCGGTCGCGGTTCAACGTGAGGGCGACCTGTACCTGCTCGATTGCGGCGAGGGCACGCAGATCCAATGGCGGCGCGCCGGTCTTCGCTTCAGCAAGCTTCGGGCGATCTGTATCTCCCATCTGCACGGCGATCACGTCAACGGTCTGGTGGGGTTTCTGCAGACCCTTTCTCTCGGTGGCCGGGAGAACGCCCTCGAGGTGATCGGCCCTCCGGGGATCAAGGGGCTGCTCGACGCGGCCCGGCGCCACGTGGGCCTGCGACTCACGTATCCGTTCAGCGTGCAGGAGAGCGAGGGCGGCACGGTAATCGAGGGAGCGGGGCACACGGTACGCTGTGCCCTCCTGAATCACGGCATCGCCACGCTGGGTTTCGCCATCGACGAGGCGGCGAAGCCCGGTCGCTTCGACGTAGAAGAAGCACGGCGTCTGGGAGTTCCCGAGGGGCCGATGTTCGGCCGGTTGCAGCGGGGCGAAACCGTACGGCTCGAGGACGGCGCGGAGATCGAGCCGGCGCAGGTTCTCGGCGCGCCCCGGCCCGGACGTCGTGTTGCCTATTGCGTGGATACGCGGCCGTGCGGAGCCGCGGTGGAACTGGCGCGGGACGCGGATGTCTTCCTGTGCGACGGGACGTTCACCGAAGAGCTGACCCTCGAGGCGCGCAACCGGGGCCACAGCACCGCGGGCCAGGCGGCGGAGATGGCCCTGCAGGCGGGGGCGCGGCGCCTCGTACTCATTCACGTCTCGGCGCGTTACCATGACCCGCGCCCCCTGCTCGACGAAGCAGCTCGGCTCTTCCCCGATGTCGTGGTCGCCTACGATTTGATGCAGATGAAGGTCTGACGGATGCCCGAGCCCGACAACCGGAGTCGCCCGATGCGCAGCTCGCTGATGCGGATGGCGGAGCTGGTGATGCCCAACGACACCAACCCGCACGGCACCCTCAGCGGCGGCCGCCTGATGCACTGGGTCGATATCGCCGGGGCCATGTCGGCCATGCGCCACGCCCGTCGCCACGTGGTCACCGCGGCCATCGACGAGGTTGCTTTCCACGCCCCGCTTCCCGAGGGCTTCATGGTTCTGCTGACCGCGATCGTCACCTGCGTCGGCAGCACGTCGATGGAAGTGCGCGTCGAAGTACACGGCGAGAACCCGGTTTCCGGGGATGTGGCGCACGCGACCACCGCTCACCTCGTCTTCGTAGCGCTGGAGAACGGTGCGCCCGTCACGGTCCCCGGCCTGGTGCCGGAAACGGCGGAAGAGCACTCCCTTCATGAGCGTGCCTTGCGCCGCCGTGAACGCCGGCTGAGCCTGCTCGGGACACGCTGAAGATCGGCCGCGTCGCCGCTCCTTGAACTCGTCACGGTCTCGTCGCCACAAAAGTAAAGACAATAGTGACGCGGCACACTAGACTGCATCGAGACCTTGTTTACAAGCAAATGCGGGAAGGTGTCTGTGCGCATAGCCGTTCTCATGAAAGCCGTGGTGGAGCCGGAGTCGCGCATCGAGCTGGATGACGCCGGGCAGGTCAAGCGCGGTAACTTTCGCTACGAGCTCAACGAATACGATTTGTATGCCGTCGAGGCTGCCATCCGGTTGGCCGAGGCGCACGAGGCGCAGGTCACGGTGCTGAGCCTGGGGCCGGAGGATGCCGTGCAAAGCCTCCGCAAGGGGCTGGCGATGGGGGCCGATGACGCGGTTTTCGTCGAGAGTGACGGCTTTCTCGCCGACGCGGCATCGAGCGCCGCGGTTCTGGCGGCCGCGCTCCGGCGCATCGAGCCTGATCTGGTGCTGGCCGGCGTCGAGACCGACGATCTCGGTACCTCTCAGGTCGGTGTGCTGGTGGCCGAAGCCCTCGGGTTTTCCTGTGTCACGATGACCATCGGCGTCGAGCTCGGGGACGGAAAGGTGGCCGTGCGGCGCGAGCTGGAGGCCGGCAATTTTCTCGATGTGGAGACCACTCTGCCGGCAGTACTCACCATTCAGACGGGCTTGAACGCGCCTCGCTATCCGAGCCTCAAGGGCATCATGGCGGCGAAGCGCAAGGATCTGGTGCGGATCCCCCTCAGCGAGCTGGAAGAGGGCGCCCAGCAGCGTGTCGAGACCATCGAGCTGGCCTATCCGCCGCCGCGAGAGCTGGCACAGATGCTGGAAGGCGGCGGCGACGCGGTCGTCGGTGAGCTGATGACGATCCTGCGTGAAAAGGAGAGGGTGCTGTGAGCCGCGACGTCTTTTGCATCGTCGAACATCGCGCCGGGCGCGTCGATCCCGATTCGCTGCAGCTAATCGCTGCAGCGCGCAAGCTGGACGCCGCCGCGGTCGCCGTCGTCTGTGCCGCCGCACCCGAAGCGGTGGTCGAGCAGGTTGCGGCGCACGCCGACGGCGTGATCGCGGTGCAGCACGCCGCGCTCGAGAACTTCACCCCGGACGGCTACGCCCAGGCGCTCATTCCACTTCTCGAGGAGAGGCAGCCGGCCGCGGTGCTGACCCTCCACTCCCATTTTCTGGGTCGCGACCTGGCGCCGGTACTGGCCAGCCGGCTCGGGTCGGGACTGATCAGCGACTGCATCGATATGGAGTGGCAGGACGGCATCGTTGCCCGACGACTCTTGTATCGCCGCAAGCTGGTTGCCGCGCAGCGATGCACGACGCCGGGCACGAACGTGCTGACCTGCCAGCGCGGAGCATTCGTGGCCGCCGAGGCGCCGGGGGCGGTGGCTGAGGTAGAGACCGTCGCGGCCCAGATCGACGCGGACTCCATCCGCTGGACCGTGGGCGCGTTCGACGCCGCCGAGGTCGTTGCCGGAGACATCACCGAAGCCGAGGTGGTGGTCGCCGCCGGCAGGGGAGTGGGTAGCGAGGAGAACCTCGAAGCGATCAAGACGCTGACATCGTTGCTCGGGGGCGCGCTCGCGGCGTCTCGTCCGATCGTCGACAACGGATGGCTCGACCGCGGCCTGCAGGTGGGCTCATCCGGCAAGACGGTTCGGCCCCGGCTGTACATTGCCCTGGGGATCTCCGGGGCCATCCAGCACGTCGTCGGGATGCGCGACAGCGATGTGATCGTCGCGGTCAACAAGGACGCGCGGGCTCCCATCTTCGAATATGCCGACTACGGCATCGTTGCGGACGTGATGGAGATCGTCGGCCCTCTGACCGAGGCGGTTCAGGAGTTGCGCGGATAGCTATCGGGCCGGCGGCAGTGCGGCAAGCCAGGCTTCGACCTCGGCGGCCGTGGTCGCCTCGAATACCACGTCCGAGCGCTTGTCGTCGATCGACCGACCGGCCAGAGACGCGGCCCAGCCCGGAGCCGTACCGAGGGCGCAGATGGGCTTGCCCGCCTGCCAGGCGTGGGCCATCTCGCTGAGCGTGCCGCTCTTGCCGCCGATGGCGACGACGGCGTCGGCGGCCAGCACGACCAACAAGTTGCGGGCGTACCCGAGTCCGGTCGGGATGACCACATCGGCGAAGGAATTGGCGTCGCGCCGGTCGGAACCGGGGAGAATGGCCACGATCGGGGTGTTCGAGTCGGCCCTTGCCGCTCGGGCGCCGCTGCTGGCCGCCTCCATCACGCCGCCGAGGCCGCCGCACACCAGCCCGTAGCCGGCGCGGACGATAGCGGCGCCGACCTGTTCGGCGAGGCGATCACGCTCGGCATCCGCATCGCCGTTGCCGATCACGGCGACCAACGGCGTCATCGGCGCATCTCAGTCGTTGAGCAGAGCTTCTCGCGTGGTCTGCAGCAGATCGGCGAGTTGCTCGCGGGGTACATCATTGACGAACGGTGCGACCAGCCAGCGCAGCATGAACGGGATCGTTCGAGTCAGCGAGATGGATTCGCACTCGATGTACGTTCCGCCGTCACGCTCGAGGAATCGCCAGTAGGAGTTGATGCGCCACAGAAACCCGCTTCCTTCTCCGTCCGGGAGCGCGCGTTCTTGCGGGGTCCCCGGTTCCTGGACCTCTCGGACCGACGACGTACGCGAGATGGAGTAGGTGCGCCCGACGGAGGGCGTGACGTACGCGACGTCGTGAACCGTGTCCATGACGACGGTGATGACCTTCTTCTTGCGGAAGCGCATGAAGACCTCGAAGAGGTCGCCGTCTCGGCGGATGATGCGGGCGTCCGCCACTTCCGGTGAGTAGATCTCACTGTGTCGATCGTAGTCCTGAATGAGCTCGAGCGTCTCGTCGAGGCCGACATCGGGTATGAAGACGGCGCCGAGCCAGTGATGTATCAATCCGTCGTCGATCTCGATCTCCTTGCCGCCGGCGTCCACGGTCTCCAGAGGCTCCATGTACATCTGTCCGCGGCGCAGATCGGCGAGGACCTGGACGCGCTCGCCCTCGGGATAGGAGTCGAGGTAGAGGAAGCTCCCGGTCGGGCCGGCCTGGGCGAGGACGCGCTCCTCGGTGAGCGTGGCATAGCGCTGGAATGCCCGAAGCGTATGCGCCTCCAGGTCGCCGGCGTACGGCGAAACGACCGGCGCGACAGTGGGCGCCACGCAAAGTAAGCTGATGCAGGCCGTGAAGATCTTCAGATACATGGAATGGACTTGATGGAGAGACTACGGGCGCGTTGGACACCCGTCGATTGGATTGTCGCCGCATACACGGCGTGGATGGGGCTGCTGATCGCGTGGTTCGCGGCCGAGGTTCCGGAGTGGCCACGGCTGGTGGCAATTCACGCGGGAATTCTCATCGCCATGGTCATATTACCTCCCCGCGGCGCCCCTTGGGAGGCACGCTCCTGGCCGGCTCTGTGGCAACGCATCATCCACCAGTTCGCGCGGTTCGTGCGTTACGCCTATCCTCTGGCGCTTGCCCTTTTCTTTTTCGAGGAGGGGCAGTTCACCGTCAACATGATATTTCCCGCCACGCCGTACTGGTTCGAGCCCTACCTCTATGCGGCCGACCGGGCCGTCTTCGGCGAGTTGCCGGCGATCATCATGGATCCGTGGGTGACCCCGCTGCTCACGGAGATGATGCACTTCTTCTACTGGTCCTACTACATCATCCTGATCGGCGGTGTTGCCGTCGCCTATGTCGGATGGGACCGCAGCAAACCGATCGAGGCGCCCGCCGAAGGCTTCGCCGAGACCGTCACGAGCTTGGCGACGGCATTTATCCTGGCGTTCGTCTTCTATCCATGGCTGGCGGCCCGAGGGCCCTGGGAAAGCCCCGAGTTGATGGCGCGAATGCAATCGCCGCTGGATGGATGGGTCTTTACGTGGATGATGGACCGAATCATCGAACACGGCGCCGTCTCGGGGAACTGCTTTCCGAGCGGGCACGTGGCCGGTGCGTGGGCAATCGTCTTCGGCCTGGCGTGGACGCCCGGCCATCGCCGCACCGTGTACATCTTCGCCTTCCTGTCCATCGGCATGACCATCGCCTGCGTCTACACCCGTTACCACCATGCCATGGACATGCCCGCCGGTTTCGCCGCCGGGCTGTTGGGCGCGCTCGTCGGTGGCAGTTTGGTGCGTCGACACCGGGCCCGTCGTGCTGCCGCCGCCTCGCACGCCGCGGATTCGGCGGCGGCGTGATGAACTAGCGGGCGACCCAGGGGCTGGTGACGGCCCCGATGTGACGGCCTGCGTGCGGGACGGCTTTTCCCGTCGCGGCCCGGGCGAAGCTACGACGATTGCGACTTGGCGAGGCGCCGCCTCTGTTCCTTGAAGAGCTTCTCGACGCGCTGCAGCGTATCGACATCATCGAGTCCGAGGTCGTGGCGGCGTCGGACGATACGGGGAAATCGCAGCGCGAAACCGCCGGCGTGGCGCAGACTGCGCTGAATTCCGTCGAAGGCAACCTCGAGGACGACCTCGGGCTGAACCTCCATTACTTCGCCGGAGCGCCGGGTGATGGTTGCCTTGAGGCGCTCGGTGAGGCCACGGATCTCCTCGTCCGTGAGGCCGCTGTAGGCCTTGCCTACGTCCAACAGGGCGCCGTCGTCCCCGCGCACGGCGAACGTGAGATCCGAGAGCCATCCCGCGCGCTTGCCGCTGCCGTATTGGGCCGCCGTGATCACGACGTCGAGTGTGCCGAACGGACGCTTGACCTTGAGCCACGCGCGCCCCCGCGTTCCGGGTTGGTAAGCGCTTCCCGGCGCTTTGAAAACGACTCCTTCGTGCCCCGCAGCCAGCGCGTCGTCGAGGTAACGCGTCACGTCGGCCGCGGCGTGCAACGTCTGGTGGTCGATCCGGCGCACCACGCCCTCGTTGCTCAAACGGCTCAGGATCTCCTTCCGTTCCCTGGCCGGCCGGTCGATGAGGTCCTCACCGTCGGCACGCAGGACGTCGAACGCAACGTAGATCACCGGCACATCGAGCAGCATCGTGAGCGGCACCTGGCGCCGGCCCATGCGCTGCTGAAGTTGTGCGAAGGGCAGGGGGCCGTTTTCCCAGCCGACGATCTCGCCGTCCAGGATCCAGTCGTCGTCGAGCTCCCCGACGCCGTCCCCGAGCTCGGGAAACCAGTGCGTGATGTCGTCGAGGCCGCGCGAATAGATCCGGTGCTGTTTCCCGAGGCGGTGGAGTTGGGCGCGAATGCCGTCGAACTTGGGCTCGGCGAAGATGGGCGGCGGCAGATGATCGAGCACCTCGTCGGCGTCGGCCGCGGTGTGGGCAAGCATGCAGCGCACCGGGCGGAACGGCCGCAACCGGGTCCGCTCGAGCTCACCCGAACGGGCGCGCTCGGCCGCCAGGCCGATCTCGCCGAGCAGCATGTGGGCACGGCGCACGTCCTCGAGCGGGCGTCGATACGCCAGGGCGATGGCCTCTTCGACGCGGCCGGTCTGCATCCCCGTTCGCATCGAGCCGACCAGGAGCTTGGTCAGATACTTGGCCTCGAGGGGATCGGCCTGCTCGAATAACCGGCGGAGCTCTCGTGTGCGCGCCGTGGCGGAAAGCGAGCCGAACCGGCCGAGAGCGGCGGCGACATCGATAACCGTCAGCCCGACGGAGTCGAGGCCGGTGCGGGCCTCGAGGAGAGAGGCGACGGCCGTGCCGAGGTCCCCGGTGGCGACGGCGCGGCGTCGAACGGCCTGCTCGGGCACGCCGCATTGCTCGGCCACGACGGTGGCGATGGCGGCGTTGCCGACGTTCGGGGCCAAGGAATCGGGGGGTAGGGGGGCGCCCGCGAGGAAGCGGGCGGCCACGGCGACCTCATCGCGGGGGCGCGAGGTCAGGTAAGCGGCGGCGCACTGCACCTTTCCCTCGACGCTGTCGAGGTGCGCCAGGGCTTCACAAGTGAGTGCGAAGGCGCGCATCCCGGCAGTCTATCGCTAATGGCGACCGCGATCACGGGATCGGGGGGAAGGTCGAGGCGGTTGCGGTTCGCAGATGCCCCACTCGCTGCGAAGTCGCCTTACTCGCCGCTTCCGGCCGGTACCGCGGGGCGGGCCGTCTGGCCCTGGCGCAACAGAGACATCCAACGATCGCGTTGCGAGCCGAACACCGACATGTGCTCCACGGGAAGGGGGGCCGCCGCGGGGAAGTCGATCTTCAGCGGGTCGACGAACTCGCCCGCACGCTCGAGGCGATAGTCGAGGTGGGTGCTGGTGACGAGCCCGGTGCTACCGACGTAACCGATCACCTGTCCTTGCTCGACCTTGTCGCCGACGCTCAATCCTGCGGCGAATCCCCGCAGGTGCAGGTACCAGCTCGTGTACGAGCCGCCGTGCCGGATCTTGACGTGGTTGCCGGCCTGCGAGTTGCGGCTGGCGTAGGTCACGGTGCCGGATGCCGTGGCGTGCACCGGGGTCCCCGCCGGTGCCACGTAGTCGACGCCGTAGTGTGGGCGTACGACGTTCAGGACAGGATGCATGCGCCGGTACGAAAACCTCGAAGAGATCCGCGAGTAGTTGACCGGTGAGCGGAGGAAGGCGCGCTGCAGCGATTCTCCCCGTGGCGTGAAATAGGTCACGGAGCCACCGGGGCGAGCGTAGCGGACTGCCTGATAGGCGCGACCGCCGACGCGGAGCTCGGCGGCGAGCACGTCGCCGAAACCGACGAACTCGCCCTCGAGGAACCGTTGCTCGACCATTACGTCGAGACTGTCGTTGACGCGAAGGTCGGCGGCGAAGTCGATGTCCCAGGCGAAGATGTCGGCCAGCTTGCGGGCAAGATCGATGGCGTCGCGTTGCTTGAGCCAGGTGCTGGACAACGCGCCCTCGAGACTGCCGCGGATATTCGCGTGCAGGAAGCGTGGGCGGATATCGAACGGTACGACGATATCCTTCGCAACCCAGCCTTCGCCGCTTCGGGCGACCACGACCGCCCTTTGCTTCTCGGGCTGATAGCGAAACATGAGCAGCTCGTCGGCGTCATCGAAGTAGACCTTGTAGGGGCGGCCCGCGCGTATGCGGCGAACGTCGAAATCCTCGGCGATGGCGCGCCCGACCTCGTGGACGAGCCCGGACGGCACGCCGGCTTGGCCGAGAACGCGAGCGAATGTCGTGCCGGGGCGAAACTCACCTTCGACCGTGCGGTCGGCGTGGGCCGCGAGCGACAGGGGCCACTCCGGTGGCAGATCGGGGACGACGTGAGCTACCGTCGAACCAACCTGTGGCGCCACGGTGCCCCGGGCGGTTTCCGAAGGAAGGAGGTTCGAAAGCGGAACCGTCGCCAGGGCAACGGCCGCGAAAAAAGAAGCCGCAACCGCGGGGCGGCGTTTGACGAAAAGCGTGAAGCGCATCGAGACGGAAGATGCCTTTGGTAATGGGGCCTGGGCGGGATAGCAGATGGGGAGCCCCGCGGTCGCCGAACTTTAAAACGATGCGGACATGCACGCAAGCTCGAACTGAGGCGTGTGAGCCCACGCACACCTCGTCATAAGGCGCTTGCAACAGGTTCTCGTGGATTGCTATAAACGTCGTATTGGCAAGTACTTGGGGTGGAGAGGGGATGAGGCACGGTCGGGTAGGGGTGAGGCTGATCGGCGTGGCGGTCATCGCCATGGCGATGGGGGCGGGAACCGGCTCGTTCGCGGTCACCTCCGCGACCATCACCGCCGCCTCCGCGACCATCGCCGTCAACTCCGCGACCACTGCCCCGCCGAAGGTACTGCCGGCGTCGACGATGCAACAGGGCGGCCAGACGCCGTCCACCGTGCCTGCCGCCGTCATCGATCCGGCATCGTTCGAGCTCACGGATCTTTCGCCGGGGTTTCTCGGCCTTTACCGCAAGGTGATGGAGATCGAGGACCGTATCCGCCGGCACGCGGACGCCTACGGTCTGGACTATGACCTCGCCCGCGCCGTGTGTCTGTACGAGTCGGGTGGAAACGCCCGTCTGACATCGTGGGCAGGAGCCGAGGGTTACTTTCAGGTCATGCCCGCCACGCAGCGGCTGCTCGCGGTCGACGACAACATCGAGGCCGGCATCAAGTACCTGGCCCAGCTCGTCGATCGTTTCGAGCGCGAGGATTACGCGCTGGCCGGGTACAACGGCGGGCCCGCCACGGTCGGCCGAAACCGCCCCATGCGACTCGAGTCGCTGCAATACGTCATCGGGGTCGGCCACTACCGCATGATGCTCAAGCTCTACGAGGAACCCATTCGCCGGCACGCGGCGCGCCTGCAACTCGAGGTCGCACGCGAGGGCGACACATGGTGGTCGGTCGCCCAACGCCTGCGGATTCCACTGTTGCAACTTCGGCTGTACAACCCCTACATCGGGATCCGTGAGCTGCAGCCGGGGTTCCTGATCGCGCATCCGGGAGAGGTGCGCTCCGATCTCTATGATGTCCGCGACGACGCCATCTACTATCGCACCCGAATCGGCGACAACTACTTCGGTGTTGCCTTCGCCTTCGACGTTCCGCTCGACGCGGTGCGCGACGAAAACCAGCTCTGGCACCTGCAGACGCTGCCGCCGGGAATGGACCTGAGACTTCCGCTCTCGTGGGAGCCTGACGAGGGAGAAGACGACGAGGAAGAGCCCGAGATTGTGGCGCATGTCATCGCGACAGGGGACAGCATCGACACGGTTGCGTCGCAGTTCGAGACCTCGCCTTGGCGGGTGATCCGCGACAACCACTTGTGGTCGCAGCAGCTGCCGCCCGCGGGAACGAGCATCAACATCACCATCGAGCCGGTCGAGCCCGAGTTCACGGCGCACACGGTGCGCCGGGGCGAGAACCTCACGATCATCGCCAACCGCTACGGCACCTCGGTGCGGGCGATCCAGGATGCCAACAACATGGGTAGCCGCACCGTGATTCGCATCGGCCAGCAACTGCTGGTGCCGGCGCGCTGAGCCCGACGCTTACCCGTAGCCGGGGCCGTCGAGCCGCAACCTTTCACGGCGAGCCTGGCGGGGTGTGCGAGACTCAGGTGTCTTCCGGCCGTTTCGAGATAATGATTCTTATGGAAACTTTTAGATATGGGCGCCGAACCGGCTTTCGGGCGCGGATCGCGGCCTTCCTGCCCCCTTCATGAGTGCTCGCGGGCGTTCGGCCCTCTGGGCGCTGCTGCTGGCCTCCTGGGTGCCCGCCTGCGGCCCCGCTTCACCTGACGTGCCGCCGATGTCCGGAGGAATCCAGGTGAACGAGCCGGATCACGACGTCTGGTCGGCAGCGCTCGCCGCCCGCGGCCTCGACGCCGTTCAGGTGACGCTCTACGCCCGGCAGATGGCCTGGGATTCGGCGGAGATGATCATTCCCGACGAAGCTCCATCCGTGATCAGTGAGATCCGAGCCGCGCAGCGCGCCGGACTGCGGGTCACGCTCGTGCTTCGAGTCGCCCTCGAGCAAGGTCTGGAAAGCAACCGGCATTTCTGGCACGGCATGATCTGGCCGGACGAGACGGAGGTCGACGACTGGTTCGCGCATTATCGTGAATTCGCGCTCTGGGGGGCGCGCCTCGCCCGCGAGGAAGGCGTCGATATGCTGGCGGTCGGCAGCGAGCTGAACTCGATGACCTCCACGGCCGCGGTAGCCGCCCTACCCGATCTCTACGGCTATTTTCTGGATCCCGAACGGACGGCAACGGTACGCGACCGGTTGGTCGAGTGCGCGGCCGACGTTCCCCCGGAGCTGCTCGCACCCGAGCTGCGGTTCACGGATGGCGGCGAATACGAGACGCTACAGTCCTATTTAATGGCCCAGGAGGAGGCCGATCGCCGCTGGACCCGTCACATCACCGGTGCGGAGCGCGCGGAGGAGGTCGACCTGGCCGTCCTCAACCGCCGGCGGCGACGCTACGATGATAACTGGCGCGCCCTTATCGCGGAGGTGCGCGGCATCTACGGCGGCCCTCTCAGCTACGCGGCTAACTTCGACCAGGTCGCGGAGGTCGGGTTCTGGGATGCTCTCGATGCCATCGGCGTCAACGCTTACTTTCCCCTCAGCCGTTGGGGCCTTGCGGGCGACCGCCTCGAGAGCGAGCTGAACGGCAGTTGGTTGCGGATCGCGGGCGAGCTGAATGGGCTCGCAGATGCATACGGCGGGCCGGCACGGGTTCTGCCGGTGATCCTGTTCGAGCTGGGATGGACGCGGAAGGCCGGGAGCACGGTGCGACCGTTCTCGTATCAGCGCGTGGAGGCGCTCGAAACGGTCGACGAGCTCGGCGCGCCGTCCGCGTTGACCTGCGTGCACTGGGCGAGTCAACCGGAAGATCCGCTCGAACGCGTGGCCGCGCTCGCTGCGCTCGACGCCGTCGTGGAGCAGGGGGGCTTCCCTACCCTACGTGGGTTCACCCTGTGGAAACTTTCAACGAATCCCACGCATCGTCCGATCGAGCCCTTCGTTGTCGTCCTTCCGCGGGCGGCGGAAATCGTCGATGCCGAAAACGTCGCTGACCGGGCCGATCGCGCCTATCTCGACATAGCCGCCCGGCTTGCCGCCCGCCTGCGTGCCTCGGCAGTCGCCGACCGGTGAGCGTATAATCGGCGCCGCGTCCCGGAGCGCACCGATGCACGATCCCCGAGGTCGTATCGCGCGACCCATCCGAGAGTCGTCTAAATCGAGAGACGGAGAGATCAGTCGATGTTTCAGCGAGCCGCCGTTGTGACACGAGTCGTTAGCGTCCTTACCGTGGTTGCCGCATGTACGGCTTTCGCGTTCGTTGGGGCTGCCGACCAGCCCGCCGCGCAGGAACCGGATCCGCAGGTCATCGAGCAAGGCAAGAACGTGTACGTCGATCAGTGCCAGTCGTGCCACGGCGCGGAGGGCAAAGGTGACGGGCCCGCCGCTCGATTCCTCGATCCTCCGCCTCGCGATCTCGCGATGGGTGATTGGCAGCACGCGGCCGACGGCACCGTGGTAGCGGTGGCCGAGGTGATCACGAAGGGCGTCGACGACACCGGTATGACGCCGTTCGAGGGCACACTTTCGGACGAGGAGATCGCCGCGGTAGCCAGTTACGTCGTTCACGTCCTGGTCACGGGAGGCGCCGAGCGGCGCTGATCCTGCGTCGAAGGTGATCCGGCGCTCGACACCGATCCGCACCAAGGGTCTTGACAGGCGCCGCGGCGCCTGGACACAATAACGAAGTTGCGCGCGTCCTTAACTCTTGCGCG
The DNA here is from genome assembly GCA_964430745.1 of uncultured Acidobacteriota bacterium. GTDB lineage: Bacteria > Acidobacteriota > UBA890 > UBA890 > UBA890 > CBDCGW01. Next base: position 35,751 of record CAYSHI010000063.1, read on the forward strand.
CGGCGGACCCCTCACCTTTCGAGTTCGCGGTCCGCCAACCCTTGTGTTCCTATGCACTCCATTTCCCTCACACAGGTCTGTGTCCCATGAACGAGCGCAGGCGCCGTCCGCGTCGTCGTCGCGGTCGCCGCGGTAACCGCACCCAGCAGCCAACAAACAAACAACCACAGCAGGGCAAGCAGCCCGGACCGGAGATGATGGTCGACGAGGAGCCGGATGCCGTCCTCGAAGGCCTGCATTCGGTCTCCGATCTGATCGACATGCGTCCCGCCGAGCTTTTGGAGGTCGCCCAGGAGGTAGGCTGCGCCGACAAAGCGGCGGAGCTGACCCAGACCAACCTGGTCTTCGAGATCCTCAAGGTACAGGCCACCGACAACGGCTTCCTGTATAGCGAAGGTGTCCTCGAGGTTCTGCCGGATGGTTACGGCTTCCTGCGAGCTCCCGATTTCTCCTACCTGCCCGGGACCGACGATGTCTACGTTTCCCCGTCGCAGATCCGCAAGTTCGCCCTGCGGACCGGAGACACGCTGTCGGGTACGATCCGCAAGCCGAAGCCCGGCGAGAAGTACTTCGCCCTGGTTCGCGTCGACGCCATCAACTTCGATCCGCCGGGCATGGCCCAGCAGCGCAAGCGCTTCAAGAACCTCACGCCGTTGCATCCGGAGGATCGCATCCGGCTCGAGCTCGGCAAGGACGAGATCGCGTCGCGGGTGCTTGACCTGCTGACGCCGCTCGGCTTCGGCCAGCGCGCCATCATCGTGTCGCCCCCGCGCGCGGGGAAGACGTTGCTGCTCCAGACCATTGCCCGTTCGCTGGAAGCCAATCATCCGGATGCATACGTGATCGTCTTGTTGATCGACGAGCGCCCGGAAGAGGTGACGGACATGCAGCGCACGGTCGCCGGCGAGGTCGTCGCCTCTACCTTCGATGAGCCGTCGACGCGCCACGTGGCCGTCGGTGAGATCGTCATGGAGAAAGCGCGACGTCTCGTCGAGCATGGCATCGACGTGGTGATCTTGCTCGACTCGCTCACGCGCCTGGCGCGCGCACACAACACGGTGACGCCGGCTTCCGGTCGTGTGCTCACCGGTGGTGTGGATGCCAACGCCCTGGAGAAGCCGAAGAAGTTCTTCGGTTCCGCCCGTAACATCGAAGAGGGCGGCAGCCTGACGATCATCGCCACCGCGCTGGTCGAGACCGGGTCGCGCATGGACGAGGTGATCTTCGAGGAGTTCAAGGGTACCGGTAACTCCGAAGTCGTCCTCGACCGCAGGCTGGCGGACAAGCGCATCTTCCCTGCCATCGATATCAATCGATCGGGCACCCGCAAGGAAGAGCTGCTGCTGGAGCCGGATGAGCTGCAGCGCGTGTGGATGCTGCGTAAGGCGCTCGCGGCCGTACAATCCGATGAGGCCATGGAGCTTCTCATCAAGCGCCTCGGCCAGACGAAGAACAACGAGGAGTTCCTCACCACGCTGAGCGAGACGGGAGTTTCCTGACCTCGCCGGCAGCGGAGCGCGTCGCCTGATGGCCTGGATCCGCGAAATCATGCCGCCGGACGCCGACGAGCGGTTGGCGTCCATCTACGATCGCGTCGGCGAGCCCGACGGCAGCGTCGATCACATCCTGCGGATTCACGGCCTGCATCCACGTTGCCTGGAGGAGCACTACGACCTCTACATCACGACGATGAAGAGGAGCTCTCCCCTGTCGCGCACGCGCCGCGAGATGGTCGCCGTCGTGGTCTCGGCTCTCAACGAGTGCCACTACTGACTGACCCACCACGCGGAGGGTCTCCGGCGACTGTGCAAGGACGACGCGCTGGTGGCCGGGCTATCGCGAGACTTTCGCGATGTGCAGTTGGAGCCCGCTGACCGCGCCATGCTGGAGTTCGTCGCCAAGTTGACGCTCGAGCCGCAACGAATGGAACGGGATGACGTCGAGAGGCTTCGCGCCGAAGAGTTCGACGATCGTTCGATTCATGACATCGTCCTCGTGGCGGCCTACTACGCGTTCGTGAATCGGATCGCCGACGGGCTCGGTGTCGATCTCGAGCCCGGATGGACGGGGGACGTCTCGTGATCCCAGCGGCGGCGGTACTGATCGCGGTGGGAGCCTGGGTGATCTGGCTCTACAACCGATTCGTCGGGCTGCAGCAGCGGTCCGAGCAGGCGTTTTCGGACATCGATGCACAGTTGAAGCGACGCCACGACCTCGTCCCGGCACTGGTGGAGACCGTCAAGGGGTATGCCGGGCACGAGAAGAACACGCTCGAAGAGGTCGTTCGGCGGCGCGGAGAAGCCACTTCGATGGAGGGCGGCACCGCTCCCAGCGGCGGACAGGTGCGCGCCGAGAATTTCCTCGCTCAGGCTTTGCGCGGCGTTTTTGCGCTGGCCGAGGCCTACCCCGACCTGAAGGCCAGCGAGCGATTCGCCGGTCTGCAATCCGAGCTGGCGGTGATCGAGGACGACCTGCAGAACGCGCGGCGCTACTACAACGCCGTCGTGCGCGATCTGAATACCACGATCGCGGCCTTTCCCAACCTTCTCGTGGCGCGGGTCTTCGGCTTCGATCGACGCGACTTCTTCGAGCTCGACAGCCCGCTGGAGCGCGACGCGGCCAAGGTGGACCTCGGTGTATAGACAAGCGGATGTAGGCGGCATTTCGGTGGGTGACGTCACGCCCTCGTCGCGGTCATCGATGGGCACCAGGGGCCGGGGCCGCGTGGGGTCCGCGTCGCTCGCGGTGCTGTTGGCACTCCTCGTATCCCTGGCCGCGTCGTCGACGGGCCTTGCCGCACAGGGCGGTCGCTCGTTCTGGATCGAGGACTTCGACGCCACCATCCTCGTCGACGGTGACGGGGGCATCGACGTCACGGAGGTCATCCGGTTCTATTTCGACGGTTCGTTTAACGGAATCTTCCGGGACATCCCCGTACGCTACAGCGACAACCTGGGCTTCAACTACAAGCTGCGACTGACGGTCGTATCGGTCACCGATTCGGAGGGCGAACCCCTTCGCTATGAGCTCGGCAACGCCGGCGGCGGCCGTCGCCGCATCACCGCCTGGGTGCCGGGGGCGCAGGATGCGGCGCGCACGGTGAGAATCAGCTACCGCGTCAGGCGCGCCTTGCGTTTTTTCCCGGAACACGACGAGCTCTACTGGAACGTCACCGGCACGGAATGGGGCGTTCCGATCAAGCGGGTCTCCGCGAACATCGTCTTGCCGGCGACCTTGGAGGTGACCCCGCGGGTGACGGCCTTCGTGGGCCGCTATGGGACCCGATCCGACGACTGGAGATCCACCTCCCGGTCTCCGCGCGAGGTCAGCATCGAAACCACACGCGAGCTCGACTTCGGTGAGGGGCTCTCCGTCGTCGTCGGCTGGCAGAAAGGCATCGTGCCGGAACCGGGAATGATGCAGCGCGCGGGCTGGCTGCTGAGTGATAACTGGGGCCTCCTCATTCCGTTCGGCGTCTTCGGGCTCATGTTCCTCCTCTGGCGCCGCTACGGGCGCGACCCCGAGATCGGTCGCTCGATCATGCCCGTCTACCATCCACCGAAGAGCCTGTCGCCGGCGGAAGTAGGTACGCTGGTTGACGAGCGGGTCGATCAGCGCGACGTCGTGGCCACGGTCGTGGACCTCGCCGTGCGCGGCTATCTCCGCATCGAGGAAAGCGTCGAGGACGGTTGGTTCACCGACACGACGATCACCACGTTCCGCAAGCTCAAGCAGCCGGGAGGTGAGCTCAAGGCTCACGAGCGGGAAGTCTTCGACGGGATTTTCGAGAAAGGTGACACCGTCACACTCGAGGACCTGGAGAACGAGTTCTACGAGCGGTTGGGAACGATTCAGGGGCAGGTCTACAGCAGTCTGGTGGAGGCCGGCTACTTCAATTTCTCGCCGCAAACGGTGCGCCGCGTCTGGGTGGGTGTCGGCGTTGCGGTGATCGTGCTCGGCGTTCTTCTCGCCGTCGTCCTGGAAAGCGTCGGCAGCGCCGTCGCCGGCGCGGCTTCGGGCCTGATCGTCGTGGTGTTTGCCTGGTTCATGCCGGCGCGAACACGCGCGGGGCGCCACGAATGGGTCGCGATCAAAGGGTTCGAGGAATTCCTCGGCCGGACAGAGGGAGAGCGTTTGCGCGAGATGGCGGTCGACCCCGGCAAGTTCGAGGTCTTTCTTCCCTTCGCCATGGCGTTGGGTGTCGCGGAGCAGTGGGGGCGCGCTTTCGAGGGCATGCTCAAACAGGCGCCGCACTGGTATGTCGGACCGCACGTCGGGCACTTCTCCCCCTCCGGCTTCACGCAACGGATGAACAGCGTGCAGAATTCCATGGGCACCGCAATGACCACCGCGCCGCGTAGCTCCAGCGGCAGCAGCGGCTTCTCCGGTGGCAGCGGGTTTTCCGGCGGTGGCTTCGGCGGCGGCGGCGGCGGCGCCTTCTGACCTCAGCCGGCCCGCGGTGGCAGCGCCCAGGCGAGCACCGCGCCGACGAGCGGCAACGCGCCCACGAACGCGAGCGAAGGCCCGAGGCCGTAGATGTCGGCCATCCGTCCGAACACCGGTCCCAGCAACCCGCCGATACCCCACGCGAAGCCCATCAGGAGCGACGAGACGGCGCTCCGATACTGCGGTACCCACGACTGGGCCAGCACGACCGTGAGGGGGTTGGAAAGAAGCAGGACGAAGAACGCCGCGCTCAGAACGGCGACGCGAGGAACGATCTGCGGGATCATGAACGCCCCCAGGAACAAGGGAAGCGAGCCGATCATCGAAAGTCGGATAATGGCTCGCTCGCCGAAGCGATCTCCCAATATGCCTCCGGTCAGGCTGCCCATCGAGCCCACCGCCAGAAAGGCGCTCAACGCGGTCCCGGCCTCCGCGACGCCCAATCCGGCGTCGAGCAGGTGCAGCGGCAGAAAGCCCACGAAGGTCAGCTGCACGGTGCCGCGCACGACAACGAAGACGTACATCAGCAACAGGGGCTTCCACTGGGCGAGGAGGGCGCGCTGCACGCCGCCCCGAAGCCGCTCGGGCACGTGCACCCGGGCGGGAGCCATCGGTATCAAGAAGATGGTGGTAATCAGCCCGGGGATCGCGACGCGCCACAATCCCTCCCAACCCCAGATCGCGTAGGCCCCCGCCAGCAACGCCGGTCCGATGGCGAATCCCATGTTGCCGGCGCCGATGAACAGCGCCATGGCCAGGCTCGGCCGCCGCGGAAGCGTGTCGGCCGCCTGCGCGGCCCCCTGCGGGTGGTACGCGGCGACGCCCATGCCTGCGACGAAGAGGCAGGCCAGCATGGCGGGATATGAGCCGACGAGCGGCACCGCTCCCAGCCCGAGCGCCGCGAGTCCGGGGGCCAGGATGATGACGATCGACGACCTCAGCCTGTCGGACAGGAAGCCGTAGACCGGCTGCATGACGGAGGCGGAGAACGCGAACATGGCGGCGCCGCCCCCGACCTGCATGAAGCTGAGACCGAAGCGCTCCCGCAGGATGGCGAGGATCGGAGCATACGCGCTCGAGTATGCGTCGATGACGATGTGGCCGGCCGACAGCACGACAAGGGCCCCGAAGCCGCCGGCGGCGATACGAAGTGGAAACGCCCGCTGCCGAGCGCCTGCGTCAGGATGGTTCATAGCTCACGGAAGGATGTCCGCTGCCGGCGTTGCAGGACTCGATCGCCGGGCGCCGCCCCTGCGCACCGACTTGAGGATACGGGTGCCACCTCTATAATCCGGCAGCATACACGCACGGCCGTCGCCTCGCGTGTGCCCGCGGGCGCGTCGCAGCGGGGGCTGGCCCCCGGGGCACAACGGGTACCATGGGGCGCAGCGAGACGGCGGCCGGCTCGGCGCGGAGACTGATCGTGAGAATCGGGCCCTACACGGTGGAGAGCATTGTCGACGGAACATTCGGCCTCGACGGCGGCGCCATGTTCGGCATTGTGCCGCGCCCGCTGTGGCAACGAACCAACCCTGCGGACGAACGCAACCGCATCGCCCTCGCGGCCCGTTGCCTGCTGATCCGCGGTAACGGCCTTTGCGTCGTGGTGGAAACCGGTATCGGCGACAAGTTCGACGACAAGCGTGCCGATATCTTCGATGTCCGACATCCTCGCGGATTGCTGCGGGCGCAGCTTGCTGAGCGCGGCCTAGCCGCGGAGGACGTAACGGACGTGGTACTCACGCACCTGCACTTCGATCATTGCGGCGGTACCACGAGGCGAAGCGGAGATCGGCTCGAGCTATCGTTTCCCCGCGCCACGCACCATGTGCAGCGACGCCAGTGGGAATGGGCGCTGGCGCCGAGCGGCAAGGACGCGGGTTCGTACCGGAGCGACGATTTCGGCATTCTCGCCGACGATGATCGCCTTCACTTGCTCGACGACGACGGCGAGCTGTTCGACGGCATCAGCGTCCATACGGCCGAAGGACACACTCCCGGGATGCAGCTCCTGCGCGTACGAGCCGCCGGCGCGGGACTGCTGTTCTGCGCCGATCTCGTGCCTACGCGCACCCATCTTCGCTGGCCGTACATCATGGCGTACGACAACCTGCCGCTCGTGACCCTCGCCGAAAAGCGCCGCTGGCTGCCGCTCTCCGCCGACAACGGTGACGTCGTCGTCTTCGGACACGATCCGGTCTGCGACGCCGCCGTGCTGCGGCGTGACCAAGACAACGTCGTGGTTGAGCAGGAGGTCGACCTCGGCGGGGCGCGGACGTAGCTCATCAGTGCGAGACCTCGATGCGCCGGCGAAACCTGGTGTCGCTCGGCCGGGGCGCGGCACGACCGGCAATCGTCAGTGCTGGGTCCCGGACTCGACCGTGAACGGAAGCCGCTCCGCGATGACCGCCTGGGCGCTGGGGCGCGCCGCGCTCGGGTAGTGAAAGAGATCGAGATAGAGCTGCAGGTCGGACACCACGCGCAATCCCTCGGCCCGGTGCATTCCGAAGAACGCGGCGTGCGTATAGGTGGGGGCGACGAGGAAACAGTTGGCGTCGTACCCGGCCGGGCGCAGTTGCAGCGCATTCGACCACAGGTCCAGAGCGGCGTCCTTGTCGCGCGCGAGGTCCGGAAGGTAGACGTGCAGCTGTGTGGGCTCGCGGTCACCGTTGAGCGCCGCGACAGCCGCTTCGAGTGTCAGCGCGTAGCGCTCGAACAACGGTGGTTGCAGCGTGCGCAGGAGCTGCAGGGTGTCCGACACGTGGTCCTCGCGCATGCGGAAGGGGAAAACCGCATTGTGCTCGAAGGCATACTGCCGCAGCCACTCTCCGACGAGTCGAGGCGGGTCGATGACGCGGGTACCTCCCCCTCGCCGTCGTTCGACATGTCCCTCGGCGTGCAGCTGCTGCAGGATCTGGGAGACCCAGCCGAGACTCAGCCCTCCCCGCTCGGCGATATTGCGTGTGGTCATCAGCTCGCCGGGATTCTCCAGCAGGACGCGCAGCGGAATCGTCGCCTTGTCGTTGAACAGCGTTCGCGGCCGCTTCGGCGACGTGAACTTGTTGCGGTTGCCCGAGATCTGCACCACGACCTGGTTGAACCGCAGGTAGCTGTTGCCGCAGCAATCGATGAAACCGACGCCCGCCTCCCGGCAGACCTTGAGGCCGCTGGCGCCCATATGAGGGACCACCAACCCCGCCCAGGTGTTCCGCTTTCGCGAGAGCTCGCGCAGCCGCGGCAGCAGTCCGCGTACCAAACGCGGTTCGCCGGAAGCCAGGGGCAAGAGCACAAGCCGGGTCACCGGGTCTCCGTCGTGGACGTCGATCTGCACCAGGCTGTCGTCCTCGGCGCTGAGGCCGACGCGGGTGTGCGCGACCAGCAGCTCCGGAACGAGCTGCTTCCAGTTCTTCAGGACGAACGATCGAACGTCCGCCGCTGTTCGCAGGGAAGTCACGGGGATGAGACCTTCAGCGGTTCGGGAAAGCCGGTACGACGACGGACGAGCTCGTCACCCTGCAGGACGCGACCATGGAGCTTTCCGGTAGGTCGTCCGTCCCGCAGCGCGAACTCGCCGTTGATCAACACCAGTTCCACCCCCGTGCTGAAGCGGTGCGGGTCCATGGCGGTGGCATGGTCGCCGACGTCTCGCGCATCGATAACGACAACGTCGGCGGCGAAGCCCTCGCGTAGCTGGCCCCGCCGCGAAAGGCCGGCGATTTGCGCGGGCAACGACGTTGAGGAGCGTATCGCCTTGGCCAGCGTGATGACGCCACCGTCGAGAGCGTAGCGGCGCAGCTTGCGAGGGTACGTTCCATAGAACCGGGGGTGCGGAAAACCCTGGCCCAGCAGAGCGATACCGGCATCCGTCGAGGTGGCGGTAAATTCCTGAGCCATGTAGTGCTCGACGTCGCGCTCGTCGAGTGAGAAACCGCGGATGCGGGCGCCGCCCGGTCGATCCAGCCCCTCCGACTGCAGCATGATGGCTATGTCGATGACGCTCTCTCCCTGAAGGTCGGCGACGTCCGACAGGTTGAGGCCGACGAACTCGGGGTTGTGCGACTCCAGGATCAACAGCTTCTCGGCACCGCCGCGCCGCCGAATCTCGTGGGCAATGTCGTTGCGGATACGTTGCGTCGCCTCGGGCTCCTGGAGGCGCTGAAGAAACGCCTGCCGCCGGGGCTCAAACTCCGCTGTGCGGCGTCCGCCCGCGGCGGCCGGAAGATCTTCCGGGTCGAGGGCCCAGGCTGGGATCAGCACGGTGTTTCCGTCTGTCCCGGTGGTGGTGTACGGGTACTGGTCGGCATAGGCCTGCACGCCGCGGGAGCGGGCCTCCGCAATCAATCGGGTAACCGTCGGGGCCGTGCCCCAGTAGTCGGCTCCCTTGACCTTGATGTGGCTCGCGACAACGGGCATCCCCGTCGCCTCGCCGATGCGGATCGTCTCGAGCACGGCATCCAGCAGGTCGGGAGGCCGGCCGCCCATGCTCGGCAGCCACCACATCGGCGTGCGCCCCTCGCTGCGTTCGTGGCTGATGTAGAAACCGCCGTACTCTGCGGCTACCTTGGCCAGCTCGACGACCTCGTCGGTGACGCTGAACCGGCCCGGGTTGTACTCCAATCCCGACGACAGGCCGGCGGCGCCCTCCTCCATGGCCTGACGCACGAGCGCGGCCATCTGCTCGATCTCTTCGGTCGTGGCCTCACGTTGCTCGCGTCCCATGACCTGCTGACGGATGGTGCCGTGGCCGACGAGTTGAACGACGTTGAGACCGATCCCCTGCGCGCGGTAAAGCTCGGCGCGTTCGCCCACGGGGCACTGGCAGCGCCCGTCCTGCCCCACGACCACGGTGGTGATCCCTTGCGTGACGAGATTCGGCGCCGCGGCGGCGTCCGGGTTGGCCAGGCTGATGCGGCCCTCGTCCGCGTGGCTGTGAATGTCGATGAAACCCGGAACGACGAGGCGGCCGGACGCGTCGATCACGGTCGGGGCGCGCGCCGCGGAAAGGTCGCCGACGGCGGCGATGACGTCGCCGCGGATGCCGATATCGGCAACGAACCACGGGTTGCCGGTGCCGTCGAATACGCGGCCGCCGACGACGAGCACGTCGAAAGACGGTGCAGCCTGGCTGTCACCTGCGGGCGTATCGATGGTCGAAGGCAGTGCAGCCCCGTTTGCGGCCGAGCCGCAGATCAACAGCACGAGAAGGGGCCACGCGGGTGCAAGCTTACGGACCGCCGGGCGCACGTCGGCGGTGAGCCGCGTCGAACAACGTCGCATCAATACGGCTCCGAGATGATTTCCCACCGGTAGCTGAAGGTGACCACTTCGGCCGCGACGTCGTAGTTGATCGAACCCTGCTGGCTGATCGGCATGGTCTGCCCCGGCTCGACGGTGACGATGACGAAGTCGAGGGGGTTCCCCTGGGGGTCGCGATTCTTCGCATTGTCGTCGTCATCCAGGAGATCGAGGATGATGCGAAGGCGAAGCGGGCGGACGTCGTCGTTGCGGACATCCAAGGTCCACTCGAAGGTGGCGAACTCTTCGACGACATCGAGCCACACGAAGTCCTCGTGATCGAGACGAACCGGGGCTCCCGTCCCCTGGGCGAACGCACCTCCGGGCCACATGACGGCCAGCATCAGCGCGCAGCTCATCAACACGATGCGGGCGACGGATCTCGGGGAGCGCACGTCGGTCCTCCTGTGGCCGGCTTCGGGGAAACGGAAGATGGTGTCCTCGTGGCTCGTTATGCTAGCAACTCGGCGAGAGGGCGGTCAAAGCGAAGCGAGCGGCGGGCCTCCGGTTCGTATTGCCAGGCCGGGCGCCTCGCGTCAAGCCGCTCAATCGTCGACCCACGGCTCGCCGACAGGTTCGTCATCGTCCCAAACCGGGTCGATATTGGGGTCGAAGTCCCCCTGCCCTGCCCGGCGACCGGCCTTCGATCGGGACGCAACGGAATCGATGCCCTCCACCGGCTCTTCCTCGAGTTGCCACGTTTCGTAGAGATGTTCGGGCAATTCCTGGAGGAATCGCGATGGCTGCTGCACGACCGACGCCCCATACCCGCCGGGGCGAATGATCGGATAGCTCAGGTACAGCTCGTCGCGGGCACGGGTCATGGCGACGTAGAAGATGCGACGCTCCTCCTCTTCCCCGCCGGCTTCGTCGAGCGCGCGCGGACTGGGGAAGAAGCCCTCGAGCAGGTGCAGGATGAACACCGTGTGCCACTCGAGGCCCTTGGCCTGGTGCACCGTCGAGAGGACCACGGATGAGTCGTCATCGTCGGACCCGCCGCCGTCGACGTCCTGACCGTAAAGCTCGCCGAGCAACAGAAGCTCCTCGAGCAGCGCGTGAAGAGAGTCGTATTGCCCGGCGAAGATGGCGAGCTGCTGCAGGTCTTCGATGCGCGACTCGGCGTTGTCGAACTTCGCCAAGGCGTAGTCCTCGTAGCATGACTCCAGTACGGCGCGAATCGCGGTCTCCGGATCGGCCTCCGCTTCGAGAGCCTCCCTTAGCGTTCCCACGAAGCTCTCCCACCCGGGCCGGGCTTTTGCGGACAGCAAGCCGAGCACGTCCCCGCCGCCGAGCGCTGCCACCAGCTCGCCGGCGTCAGCCGCGTCTCCCTTGACGACTCGCCAGACCCGCTCCGCGGTGACGTTGCCGATGCCGGGCTGCAGCAGAAGGACGCGCCGGAAGGCGACCTCGTCGCGAGGGTTCTCCAGTACTCGAAGGTGAGCGACGACGTCCTTGATATGGGCCTGCTCGAAAAACCGCAGCCCCCCCCGCACCTCGTACGGAATGTCGTATCGCAGCAACGTCGTCTCCACCGAGAGGCGGTGAGCATGGGCGCGGTACAAGACAGCGATGTCGGCGAGATCGACACCTTCATCGCGAAGCTGGAGGATCCGCTCGGCGACGAAAGCAGCTTCTTGGTCCGGGTAGCTGCAGGGAATCACCGCCGGCAGCATGCCCTCGCCCCGCCGGGCCCGCAGCGTCTTTTCGTACTGCTCTTCGTTGCAACGGATACTGGCGTTGGCGAGACTGAGGATTTGCGGCGTGCTGCGGTAGTTGGTTTCGAGACGAAATATCCGGGTGCCGGGATTGCGCTCCGGGAACCGCAGGATGTTGTCGTAGTTGGCGCCGCGAAAGGCGTAAATGCTCTGAGAGTCGTCGCCGACGACCATCAGGTTACCGCTCTTGCCGCTGCCCTCGTCGGGGCCGGCGAGAGCTTCGACGATCTCGGCCTGGACCACGTTGGTGTCCTGGTACTCGTCGACGAGAACATGCGAAAACGCCTCGCGGTAACGGGCGCGAAGATCTTCATGTTCCTGCAAGAGCTGCAGCCACCGATTGAGCAGGTCGTCGTAGTCCATGGCGTTGGCCGCCCGCTTTCGGGCGCGGTAGCGCTCCGCCACCTCATGGATGGTCTCGGACCAGTCCTGAAAGCGCGCGTAGCGCTCGGCAATGAGGTCTTCGAGAGGTTGGCGGGTGTTGGCCTGCAGCGAGAACAACCCGGCGAGCACCCGCGGAGACGGAAACCGCTTCTGTTCGACCGGCACGGACAAATCCGTCGTGCACAGTCGCAACAGGTCGCGTTGATCCGCCTCGTCGAGAATGGAGAAGTTCTCGTTGTATCCCAATGCCGCCGCGTGCCGCCTGAGGAGGCGGGCGCCAACGGAATGAAACGTCCCTCCCCACAGGCGATGAGGCTCGAGTCGGGTGATCTCGGCGACGCGAGACAACATCTCGCGCGCCGCCTTGTTGGTGAAGGTCACCAGGAGGATGCTGTCCGGTCGTGCGCCCTGGTCCAGCAGGTACGCCACCCTGTAGGTGAGCGTGCGCGTCTTCCCCGAACCGGCTCCGGCAATGACCAGCTTCGGGCCTTCGCCGCTGCTGACAACGGCGAATTGCTGGCTGTTGAGATCGCGCTCGAAGTCGATCTCGACGCCGGCGTGCGCTCTCTGCGGCAGGACGAATCGTCGGCTCATTGGGCGAGCGTCTCGCTGGCGAGAAACCGACCCATCGCGCCCGCTACGGCCGGCTGGGGGTGGGCAGCGCGGCGTCCATCAAGGTCCACACCGGCCCGGCGGCGCGTATCTGTTGAAACTGACGCCACGCGTCCGCTGCCGTCGAAGGGACGAACGAAGTCCACGCCTGCACCGCGACGCGAGCCGAGGCGACTGTGGTAAACAACCGGGAGAACTCCTGGAAGAGCGTTCTTGGCGCCGGATACACACGGATCGTCGTGCCGCTGGACGGGCCGATCCCCGCCTCGGCGCGCGCCGCGGCAAGTGCCTCCCGGAGGCCTCCGATGTCGTCGACGAGGCCGTGCTCGAGCGCCTGCGCGCCCGTCCAGACCCGCCCCTGGGCCACCGCGTGGACATCTTCGGCGCTCATGTCGCGGCCGGCGGCGACGACTTCGAGAAACTCCGCATAAGTGTCGGCCACGCTGCGCTCGAGAACCTCTGCCTGCTCCGGTCGCAAGTTGGTCGTGCTGGTGAGCAGGTCGGCGTTCGTCCCCCGTGTTACCAGCCCGTGGGAGACCCCGAGCAGGTCGTACGTTTCGCGCAGGCTCAGGCGGCCCATGACGACGCCGATCGAGCCGGTATAGGTGGCGCGATTGGCGAATACACGCGTTGCTTTGCTGGCGATCCAGTAACCTCCCGACGCGGCGACGTCCGACATGCTCACGACCACGGGCTTTCGCTGAGCCGCCAGCTCGATCTCGCGACCCATCACGTCGGCTGCGGTGACCGCGCCGCCGCCGCTGTCGATTCGCACGACGATGGCCTTGACGGACGAATCCTCTCGCGCCTCGCGAATGTATCGAGCGATGGTGTTGCCGGCGGCGACCTCGGCGCCGAACAGGCCGCCCTCGAGATCGCCCGGCACCATGAGCCCGCCGACATGCACGAGCGCGATGACGTTGTCGGACCCGAGGATCGCCTGAAACCCGCCCGGCGCGGTGGCGCGGAGGTACTCGCGCACGTTCAAACGACGTGGCGAACGACCGGCGATCTCGGTGAGCGCGCTGTCCACCTGGTCGCGATACCCGAGCTCGTCGATCAAACCGAGATCGCGAGCCCGGGTCGCCGAAACCAGGCCTTCGTCGAAGGCGGCGCGGACCTCATCGCCCGACAAGCCGCGGTCGGAGGCGACGTCCGTCACCCACTGCTTGTAGAGACTCTCGAGGAGGCTTTCGTCCATCTCTCGCTGGGCCTCGCCGAGCTCTCTCTCGGTCAAGGCGTTGAAGGCGGACTTGTACGGCCCGCTGGCGAAGACGTCGAAGCGCACGCCGAGCTTGTCGAAGAGGTCTCGGTAGAAGGGCTCCTCGACCAGCATTCCCAGGATCAGTTGTCCGGAGGGCACTTGATAGATGGTTTCCGCCGCCGACGCCATGTAGAGATCGAGATTGGATCCGAGCTCGATCAGAGCCACCACCGGCTTGCCGGTGTCGCGAAATCGCTGCACCGCGGCCCGTACTTCCTGCGTCTTGCCGTACCCTCCGGTCAGGGGGCCCACTTCGAGGAAGACACCCTCGACCCGGTTGTCGTCGGCAGCCCGTCGGAGCGCTTCATCGATCTCCCGCACTGTCAACGGCCCCAGAAAGGGCCCGGACTGCGCCACTTCCCCCAGCGCTCCCTGAAGGCGGATGGTCAGCACCATGCTTCCGCCGACGGCCGGCGTGCCCCCCACGAGAAGACGGTTCAGAGCCCACACGAAAAGCGTGAAGCCGAGAAAGAACACGAGCAGCGTGCTCAGAATCCAGATACCGATTCGTCGAGTAGCCATTGCGTGATGCTACCACCGCCGCTTCGAGGGCCTCACGCGCGGCGAGCCTTCAGTGCCGGCTCCAGCCCGTAACCGTGATCTTGTAGATCTGCGGCGTGCGCGGGGGGAGCTTGGCGAGGTCGAGGAAGTCGGTCTCGAAGCTCCAGTTGCGGATGGGCGCGCCGTAGACGTCGGTCTGAACGTACGGGCCGGTGGCGTGCTCCGACTCCCAGAGAGCGACCAGGCTCCCGAGAAGGGTCAACTGTACGCCGGACCACTGCTCCAACAGCCGTGGGAGGTTCTCGAGACCGCCGTTGAAACTGGCGCCCATATCGACGTTTCCCGTCATGATGGCCGCATTCACCGTCGTCGACGTCGCGGGACGGCCGCTGAGGTTCAACAGGCTGTAGTCGAGGTCGCTGTCGAAAACCCCGTCCCCGTCCACGTCGCCCCAATTGTTGCTCAAGATCGTCAGCGCGTCGGACATGAGGGCGGCGGGCTGTTTGTTGAACGTGTTGAAACTGCCGTGGATGTACAGAGGGTTGTCCGTCACGAGCGTCAGCGGCCCCGGAATCTGTGTGGTGCTCCGGGTCTTGAAGGCGAACTCGGTGAGGGCGCTGTTCCACGGCGTTGTGTACCCGCTCCATTCCGAGGGACCGACCCCGACCGCGACGCCCGGCCACGCAGGCATATCAGAGTCGGGCTGGAACGCACCCAGATAGACCACTCCGTTGAGCGGATAACCGGGCGAACGCCCGAGCTTGTCGACGTCGAGCTCGACGGTAAGCATGTGCGCGTTTTCTCGCTTGTCCCAGAGCGTCGTGTAGCTGACGGCGTCCAATCCCGTGACCGGGTCCACAAGCGATACGAGGTTACCGGCGTTGTCGTAGCCGCGCCCGTTGACGATACGCAGGCCGGCGGCGTACCAGAGCTTCGCCGCCTGATCGGGAAGCGAGTCGCCGGCACGCCCCGGCTCGATGATCAGGCGCGGATCGGTAGGATCCTCGATGACCAGATCGACACGATCGCCGCCGATCTCACCGGAGCGTACCCGTCCGTCCCAGCGGCTGATCGCATCAGAGGTCCACGTCGCGCTCTCGGAGTCGAGGCCGGCCATGTCTTGGAAAATTCCCGCCGAGTCCTTGATTCGAACCGCTCCGCCGTTTGCCCAGCCGGCCTCGCGCCGGTTGTAGATATTGCCGAAGGCGGTGACCGTGGAGTCGAAAGCGACCTGCACGGTGGGGTCTACATAGATGTCCGAGTTGCTGTGGACCCTCCCACCGATCGTCATCACCGGCGCGGGGTGTATATCCAGGTCGCCTTCGTAAAGGACGCCGAATTGAAAGACGGGAATCGCGGCGAACTCGCCCTGTATCTCGACCGTAGCCTCGCTCTCGGGTGGGCCCGCCCCTTCGGTCTTGGCAAGCGCGCGAAACCGCTGGATCTCGGCGGAGAGGCCGACGTACAGGCCGTCGGCCAGCGTCGTCTGACGCATCGGCCCGTCGGCGAAAGCGTCGAACTGTGTGAGGGTGACGCCGCTGAAAGCGGGCGCGGAGATCGCGTCCAGCTCGATGTCGGAGGGAAAGCGGCCAAGCGTTCGCGTCATACTGATGAGGTCGCGCAGAAGCAGGCGCGACGCTCCGTCGGCAGGGAGAAACGTCTGCTGCGCGGCCGTCAGGTTGGCCGATATGGCGATCTCGGTTGTCGCCACCTGAGCCACGACCATCGCCATCAACCCGATGGCGAACAGCGACATCAGGATCATCAGGAGAACCGTGCCTTGATCGGAGGCAAGGCCGGGCGCCTGCCTGGGATCTCGGCGCCGGAACGTCTTGTCGAGTGGGCGTAGCATGCGTGGGTTCCCTACCGCGAGGGATTCTGACCTCTACGAGGGTAACCAACGCCGGGACCGTGGAACAACTCCGGAATGGGTTGTTTGAATCGAGTGCGGCAGGGCGTCAAAGATCAATAATGACTTTTGCTATGATACGACAATCCTCGATGACTAAAAGCGCGTTTCAAAGGCTTCGAACGTCCCGGCGGCTTCACCCCAGGACGTCTCGATGTGCTCCACCCGAGCGGCTGGAGGCCCGACTCGGCAATACTCCAACAGAGAATCGCAGGCGGGGCGAGGTCCTTCGGCGACGAGCTCCACGGCTCCGTCGCTTCTGTTTCGAACCCAACCTGTCAAGCGAAGCGCGCGCGCCGTGCGCTCGGTGCCGGCCCGGTAGAAGACGCCTTGCACCCGCCCGCTGATCCGCGCCTCCAGGCGCACAGCGGAATCCGCGTTCATCTCAGGATGTCAGCATCGCGGAGCGCGGGGCGATGCGCGTGCGGAGCGTCACGGTACGCTCCTGCGTGGTGTTGAGGCGGACGTCTTCGGTCTCGACCACGAGCGTGACCTCGATCACCTTCACACGCAGCTGATCGGCAATCGTCGCCGGGGTGAAGGCCTGAGGAGGGTTGGCGTCGTCGAAGTAGGTGATCGTCATCGAACGCACGTTGATCGCGACCGGCTGCGGGGTGGCCCCGTCCTCCTGGCGCTGCAGCCAGAATGCGCCGCCGGCGGCCTGCAGATTGTAACTGGTCGTTTGAACACGCTTGACGGCGGTGCCGTCCGCGACGCGGTAGGCCTTCGAGAGGCCTCCGCTCTGTGTCAACACGCCGCTGGACACAGCGGTCAACGTCGTGAGGTCGAAGCCTCCGGTCCCGTCGTACACGACGACCACCATGCCGGCGTCGAATCCGGTGGAATCATCGACCTGCAGGCTCCCGGAGCCGCCGCCCATATCGGCGGTGAGCCGCGCCGTGAGGTTGTCGCTGTTGTAGCGGACGTCGATGCCGCCGTCCAAACGCGGCTCGATGACCGGCACGGGCGAGAGCATTCCGAGCAGGCCGATGCCGGCCAGCTCGATGTCGCGCTGCATCTGTGCGATCGCGAGGCGGGCGGTCATCTGGGCGTCGATGAGCTGCTGCTGATCCCTTTGAACGTCGCGCAACCCGCTGAGCATGAGCAGCATGCCCCCCACGACAAGCACGGACATGAGGCTGGCAACGAGCAGTTCCAGCAGGCTGAATCCGTGCTGGTCCGCGGGCCCAAGGCGCTGAATCGAAGACACCGTGCCGTCGGCCCCCGCTCCCGGCCCCGCGACACCGGTGCTCCGGGGGACCGGCGGCCTACTGGATGTCGGTGCGAAAGGTGTCCAGCAGGATCTCGCGTGGAGGTCCCCAGATGGACGCACGCTCACCGACGACAAGCTGAATGCGCTTGCGGCCGGGGTTCTCATCGGTGACCTGCCAGCGGACATAGCGATCGGGGTCGCCCAGGTACGGATCCAGCGAGTAGCCGCCGGAGGAAGCTACGATCGAGCCGCCGGCGACAAGCTGCGCGTCGGTAAACGGCAGCCCTCGAATAATCTCCATCTGCTGCGACCCGGCGGCCGTGAGCTCGGTGATCTCCTGGGCGGCGGCTGATGTCTGTAATGCCATGAGCATCATCGGCGCGACAGCCAGAGCGATCAGCCCCACCAGGAAGCCGGAAACGAGCACCTCCAGGAGTGTGAAGCCCTGCTGACCACGGCGACACTCGGATTCTCGCCTCCCGGTTATCGGTTCCAGACAACCATGCCACGTCCGCAGTGTCCTCGGAAATACCTCGTTGTTCATTGTCGCTCCGCCGCTGAGCATCACAATCCCTCTTCAGTGCTGCCGCTCCCAGCCGAGCACGCGAATCGTATACACGCTCGGCGTGCCCGGTGGGAGATTCGCGGGATCGAGGAAATCGGTATCGAACGACCAGTTTCGGTTTGGCGCGGTGTAGATCGGGTTGCCGTAGATCCAGTTGCCGGTGGCGTTGCGGGCGTTCCAGAGGTCGATGATGCTCCCCAGATAGGTGAACGTGTCGCCGCTCCAGCGCTCCAGAAAGCGCATGACGTTCTCGACGCCGCCGTTGTATTGGGCATTGGGCACGGTATCCGTGTTGCCCATCATGATGGCGGCGTTGACCGTCGTGCTCCAGGCGTTGCGGCTGTTGAGCGCCTGCTGGCTGTAGTTGAGATCGCCGTCGCCGGCATCGGTCGTGTCACCGTCGCCGTTCACGTCACCCCAGCGGTTGCTGAGGATGGTGACCGCGTCCGCGATGACCGCCGCGCCAACCTTGTTGACGTTGTTGTAGTTCCCCTGCACGTAGGTCGGATTGTCGGAAACCACCGTGGTCGGGGTGGCGAGCTGCGATCCGTTGGTCAGCTTGACGGCGAATTCCGTGGTTCCACCACCGCCCCACGGTGTCGCGTAGCCGGCCCATGCGGCCGGTCCGACGCCGCCGGCGCCGCCCACCCAGTTCGGGTAGACACCGCCGTCGGGCTGATAGCCGCCGACGTAGAGGATGAGGTCGTTCGGCGGGTGGTCGACCAGGTTGCCGAGCTTCTGCATGTCGATCTCGGTGGTCAACATGTGCTTGTTGTCCCGCGCGTCCCAGATGATCGTTTCCGTGATCGCCGGCGTACCGCTGACCGGGTCGATCAGCGGGATCGGATTGCCGCCGTTGTCGAAGCCCTGCCCGTTGATGATGCGGATGTCGGCGTCGTACCACATCTTGGCGGCCTGGTCCGCCGGCGTATCCGCCGCGCCCCAAGGCTCGATGATCTTGTACGGATTCGTCGGATCCTCGATGGTCAGGTTGAGCCTCTCGACCGCGTGGTCCTTCGAGCGCACGTTGCCGTCCCAGCGGGTGATCGCGTCCGTGACCCAGTTCGGAGAGGATGAATCGAGGCCGGCCATGGCAGGAAAGTTGCCCACCGAGTCGCGGATGACCACGTTACCGCCCATCGCGGCGGCCGCGTCCTTGCGGCGGTTGTAGATGTCGCCCGCGGAGGTCATCAGGGAGTCGACCGTCAGCGTGTTGTGCGTGCCGATGTAGATGTCCATGTTGCTGTGCACGCGGCCGTTGATCCACATGTTGGGGCCGGGAAGGATCTCCAGATCCTCCTCGTAGAAGATCGCGAACTGAAAGATCGGGATGATGTCGAAGTCCGCGGTCATCGCGACCGTCGATGTGCCGAACGGAGGCAGCGCGGTCTCGGCGGTCGTGGTTACCGTGAACGGTTGGGTGGCGGCGACCAGTCCCTGGAAGAACCCGGTCGTCAGCGGTCCTAGGGTTTGAGGGCCCGACGCCGCGATGTCGAACGTCGAGTACGTGATGTCCGTGAGCACCGGAGGCACGATTGCGGCCATCTCGCCGGCCGTGGGAAAACGCCCACGCGCGCGGCCGACGTTGAGTAGCTCGTCAAGACCGTACTCAGAGCCCCCGTCCGCCGCGTAAAAGGCGCGATTGACGCTGCGGTAGTTACCCGTCACTTCCATCTCGGTTTGCGCGACGCGCGAGATGGCAACGCCCGTCAGGGCGACGATGAACAGCGCCAACATGGTGATGAGCAACGTCATGCCTTCTTCGCCGGAAAACAAGCGTGGCATCGGCGTCGCGTTGCGCTTCGCGTTCTCGTTGATCATGGCTTCATCCCCCGGAGGAGAGGGGTCATCCCATTACGAGAGAATGATCGCTCTCGGTGTCACCTGCGTCGTAAGTGTTCTCTGTCGTTCGTTCACGGCGTTGAGCTGCGGGTCTTCGGTCTCGACGGTCAGCGCGACCTGGATTGTCTGGATCAGCAGCTGCTGGGCAACGGTCGCCGGATTGAAGACCGCGGAAGGAGTGCTGTTGTTCCAGTAGGTGACGTTGAACGCCGCTACATTGCCGGCGAGCGGTTCCGGCGCCTCGGCGTTGACCTGGCGGAGGAGGCGATCCTGTCCGTCGACGGAGTAGGTGATCGTCTCGATACGGGCGACCGCCGTCCCGTCGGCCACCGTGAAAATCTTGGTGGTGCCATCATGCGAGATGCGGTCGGCGCCGAGATTGACGCCGGTGACGGTGACGAAGCTCAGCGCGCCGGCATTGTCGTAGACGGCGATGCCCATTCCGGGTGCGAAACCGGCTGCGTCGTCGACCCGGAGATCAGCGCCCGTCCCGCCCATGTCCACGACGAGGCTTGCCCTCACCCCGCTCTGGTTGTGGCGCACGGTGAAGCCGCCACCCACTTCCGGTACCACCAGAGGCATCGGCGCAACCAGCCAGGCAATCCCGACTCCCGCCATCTGCAAGTCACGTTGCACTTGATCGAGCGAAATCCGGGCCGCCTGCTGGGAGTCGATCATCTGCTGGCTATCGCGCTGGATCTCTTCGATCGAGACGAGCATCGACAAGACGGCACCGACGACAAGCGTCGAAACGAGCATCGCCACCATCAGCTCGATCAGGCTGTATCCGGCGTTCTCGAACCACCGGTGTTGCTTGGTCGTCGTCATCGTCGTTGCCTCTCGGTCCCGGCTATTGAAGGTCTGTTCGGTACGTCTCGAGAGCGACCTCGCGAGGTGGCCCCCAGACCGACGTGCGGATTCCGGCCACAAGCTCGATGTGCTTGCGCGAGGGACTGACGCTGGTGATGCGCCAGCGGAGATATCGGTTGGCGTCGCCATTGAAGGGGTCGAGCGAGTACCCGGCGTCCGAAGACGTGAGCGACCCGCCGGCCGCGAGGTCCGCGTGGTTGAACGGAAGTGCTCGCAGGATCTCGATTCTCTCCGCCCCGTCGGAGGTCAGCTCGGTTGCCTGCTGCGCCACGGCCGAGGTCTGCACCGCCATCAGCATCAGAGGCGCGACGGCGAGGGCCACAAGGCCGACGAGGCCGGTCGCCACGAGAACCTCCAAAAGGGTGAACCCCGCCTGGTGCGGACTTCTCGCTCCGGCGGTCGGCCACCCATCGATTGTGAGTCTTGTCTGCGCCGTGCACTTCTCTACCCGTGTTGTCGTGTCCGCGAATATCGTCCTGCAGCACGTCTTGATTAGTATCAAGTTGTAACAATTAATACAAGGCATGAAGCACACTATTCTAGCCGCTATAAGTATATATATGGTAACTTAAGACAGCGCCAAATAGATATAGCTAAGCACGAACACTATTGCTCACTTTATCTTTCCGACAACCCGCGAAGGGTTCTCCTACTATCAGGTAATGAAACACACACCGGACGTCGGAATCCACAACCAATCACCTACCCCCCCCCGGGTTGGCCAGAAG
>CAYSHI010000064.1:0-31348 GCA_964430745.1 uncultured Acidobacteriota bacterium
GACCGTGCTCTCGGCATTGATGGCGGTGCGGCACATCGGGCACTCGAGGCATTGTTGCGGGCCGGGAAGCGGCGGCGGTGTCTGGGCCGTTGAGCGGTTGAACATCGATCAACCTCCACCGTCGATCAAGGCGCGGCCGACGGCGTTGACGACGGTCCCCACGAGAATCGAATAGGGCACGATGAAGCCGACGATCGCCAGGGCCGTTTTCCAGCCACGCTCCTTGATGATCACCAGCAGGTTGGCGACGCAGGGCACGAACAAGGTGATGACCACCAGACTTACGAGCACCTGCAGCGTGTCCATGCCGCCGGCTTGTTGCACCTGGTAGAGGCCCGCGGCGCCGTAGTCGCGGCGGAAAAAGCCCATGACGAAGGCCGAGGACGTCTCGGCCGGCAGGCCGAGCAGCCCGGTGACGACGGGCCGGACTCCGGCCTGGATGGCCGCCAGCCCACCGCTCTTGTGCAGCAGAAAGAGCGCCATCGTGCCGACGATGAACAGCGGCACGACCTCCGTGAGGTACCAGATCAGGCGGGCGCGCGTTTTGGCGAAGATGTTGCGCCACTGCGGCCAGCGCAACGGCGGCAACTCGGTAACGAAGGGGGCCGTCTTGCCGGGAATCAGAGCGGCCGCGAGTCGGCCGACGATGAGTATCTGCAGCCCGGTAATCACCAGAACGCCGATCAGCACCCATCCGGACACCGACGCGGAGATCGCCAGCAGTACGGCGAGTTGCGCCGAGCAAGGCACGCCGAGCGCGAGCAGCAGCGTGGCAATGGTGCGCTCCTTGCGGGTTTCGAGCACACGGGTCGTGACCGTGGCCATGGTGTCGCAGCTCAGGCCGAGCACCATCGGCAGCACCGCCTGGCCGCTCAGGCCCATGCGGCGAAACGTGCGGTGCGCGATGACCGTCAGGCGAGGAAAGTACCCGGAGTCTTCGAGGAAACCGAAGGCGAGGAAGAACGTCGCCACGATGGGCAGGATCAGCGCCACCGAGTAGGTGATGGCCATCGTCCACAAGCCGTACTCGCCGACCAGCAGGTCGCGAACGAAGGCCGACGGCACGACCCCGTTCACCCAGTCGATCACCACCGGGTTGATGTATTGGCCGAACAGCGTCTCCTCGAGAAACCCGACCATGACGACAGCACCGAGATTGCCGACGAGCTGGTACATGACGTACATCACCGCCAGCAAGATCGCCACGCCCCACACCGGATGCACGCTGAGGCGGCCCAGCGTGCGCGAGAAGCGGGTCGCCTGCTCCGCGCTCACGAAGGGGATCGGGCAACCGCCGGTATGGCCGGAGGTGTCGAATTGGGGCAGCACACCCGGAGCGCAGACGCCGCAGCTTCGCACCGCATCGCCGATGCCCGCGGGGCCGTCGGCCGGCGCCGAAGCGATCTCGGTGGCGAGCTCGTGTCGCTTGCGCGAGATCTCGTAGCCGGTGCGGCCGCGCTCGTGGGCCGCCTCGGTCACGGCGTCTACCGCCTGGCGCGTGCCGTCGTCGAGCGCCAGCGCGTCGAGGAGATCGGGACCATCGACACTCGAGACGCCGAGCAGAAGAGCGGCGACGCCGCGGGCGCTGCCCGCGCGGGACTGCAGCAAGGCGCCCAGCGCTGTCAACGACGGCTCGAGGGCGTCGCCGTAATCGACGCCGAGTCGTGGGACGCGAGCCCGCTGCAGGGCATCTCGCAAGGCGCCGATTCCGGCGTCCTGGGTTGCCACCGTCTCGACCACCGGCACGCCGAGTCGCTTCTCGAGGGCCGCCGCGGAGATCTCGACGCCGCGCGCGCGGCACTCGTCCACCATGTTGGGGTTGAGCACCATCGGGCGGCCGAGCTCGGCGAGCTGCACGAACAAGGCCAGCGTGCGCTCCAGATTCTTGGCGTCCGCCACCTGCACGACCACGTCGACGTCGTCGTCGAAAAGCAACACGTCCCGGGTGACTTGCTCGTCCTCTCGCGAAGAAGCGAGTTGGATCAGACCCGGAGTGTCGAGCACTTCCCACTCGTTTCCATCGATATCGGCACGCCCGTGGTAGATCTGCACCGTCGTGCCCGGGTAGTTCGAGCAGGTCACGTAGCTCCCGGTAAGGCGCGAAAAGATGACGCTCTTGCCGACGTTGGGGTGGCCGACGAGAGCGAGCTTCTTCGCTTCCGGCGCGGCCACGGGCACAGCCGAGCCGCCGTGGATCTGTATCGCGTGCACCCGGGGCGCTTGTTCGGCGTCGATCCCGCCTCCGACCTCGCTGACCTCGGGGCCGCGCAGAAGCGCCCTAAGAGGCATGGATCATCTCCGTGGTCAGGCCGAGGTGACGGACCTCGCCAAGCAGGTCGTCGAGCGTCAAGGTCTCGAGGGTGGCCCGTACCCTCTGGTCGACGAGTCGCCACGCGGCCCGGGTGGGGCAGGAGAACTCGGCGATGTCCAGGGTGCAGGGTTCGTCGTCTTGATTTGCCGCATCCATGGCGCCGGGACTCTCGGTCGGCGGAAGGGCCGAATCGGTGTAGTCGAGGCAAGGCACCGGAGCGAGCGTTTCGAAGGCTTCGAGGGTCTCGCGCACGCTCACCGCGGCGGGCGGCCGCGCGAGCGCGTAGCCACCATGCCGACCGCGGGAGCTTGTCGCCAAGCCGGCCTGCGCCAGCTCCTGCAGCAGTTTGCGCACGAACGGCTCCGGCAGGTTGCCGCTTCGAGCGATCTCGCGTGCCGAGAGGGGGCCTTGCCCGTACCCCGCGGCCAACTCCATTGCCGCCCGAAGCCCGTAATCACTGCGTTTCGTGAAGATCATCACCCTACTCCGATAACAAGATCATATTACTCCTATTTTGGGCGATGGCAAACCTCGTGAGATCAAGAAGGATCTCCTCGACGTCAAGATCACGGTTACGCCTTCCGTGGTGGTCGATTTCATCGGCCGCGAAAGAGCTCTCGCATCAGGGGGCACGTTCGGTATCGTCTTGTGAGCGTCGTATGATCTAGCCCGGCTGGCCTCTCACCACCGCGCAAGCAGGCACCATGCTCGAACCACCGGGAGTCAACGCAATACGAGTCGCGCGGCGAGCGGCTTCCGGCGCGCTGCTATCGCTCTTGCTGGTCCTTGTCGCCGGACCCGTCGAGGCTCAAGGGACCGTCCCGCTCAGTGGCGGGGAGACGACCCGAGAACAAGACGACGAAGAGCCGATCCTCGACATCCGTTGGGATCAAGGTCTGGTCGTCGAGGCTCTGCGCAAGAGCTTCACGCTGCGTGTGGGCGGGTCGGCGCAGAACGACTCGGCGGCGTTCAGCGATGGGGGCACCGAGGCGCCCCGGGGTACGATCCAGAACGGCGTCGAGTGGCGCCGGGCTCGGATCTTCGCCGAGGGTATCTTCGCGCGTCACTTCGTCTACAAGTTTCAATACGACTTCGCCGTCAATAACCCGCCGAACCTGAAGGATGCCTACCTTCAGTTCAACGCTCCCGTGATTCCGCTCATTGTTCGCGGCGGCAGGTTTCGCACGCCGCTCGGACTCGAGGGCTACACCAGTGGTATGGACACGACGTTCATGGAACGGGGTCTGATCGACGCCTTCGCGCCGTCGCGCAACAGCGGCGTACTGTTCATCTCCGACTCGAATCGCCAGGCGCACAACTTCCGTGTCACGGTCGGCGGCGTGAAGCCGGAAGACGATGTCGGCATCGGCTCGACCGATCTTTTCGGCGTGGCCGGAAGGTTTTCCTATGCCTTCCAGCCGCGGCAGGGCGATTTTCTCGTGCATGCCGGTGGCGACTATTCCCGTCGCCCGGTCGACGAAACGGTTCGATTCCTGCAGCGCCCCGAATCGCACATTGCGCCGCAGTTCACCGACACCGGCGACATCTCTGCTCAAGGCGTCGACACGGGGATCTTCGAATTCGCCCTGATCAAAGGGCCGCTGTCGTTCCAGACGGAGGCCACCATCGTCTCGGTGAATCGCTCGGATCACGGGCTCGTGAATCCCTTCTTCTGGGGCGGCTACGGCTTCGTGAGCTGGTTCATCACCGGCGAGAGCCGGCCTTACGACGAGGCCCGAGGGAATATCGGGCGCCTTCATCCCGACCGTCCATTCGGTGGGCCCGACGGCGAGGGATACGGTGCCCTCGAGATTGCCTTCCGCGTGTCTCACCTCGACACCAGCGACGAGGACATCAACGGCGGCCGCCTCATGGATTTCACCGCGGCCTTCAACTGGTACGCGACGCGCAATGCCCGCGTTCTTGCGAACGTCATTCGTTCGGATGCGTCGCTGCTCGAGGAGCCCGTCTGGATCGCCCAGGTGCGGCTTCAGTGGGCCTACTGAGGCCTCCAGGGCTTGCGTCAACGTGGCCCTGGCAGCGAATTCAGATCACCCTGCTGTTTGGTCTCGATTCCAGCTTCGGCGAATACCCGGCGCCGCTCAGCCGATGCAGCGGCTTTCCAGGTCGGCGTATCGCTTTCGCATGTCCGCGTACAGCCGCGTGCAGGCGGGGTCGGGCGTGATGGAAGACCCGGGGACGGGCTCGGCGAGGCCCGCGATCACCGTCTCCCACGAGAGACTGTGCCCGCCCGCCGTAAGGTGCGCATGGTAGGCGCGCAGCGCCGCGCCCAGGCAGGCGGAGTTGGCGACCTCGAATCGGCGTACCTCGGCGCCGAACACGTCCGCCATGACCTGCAGGACTTCGACGTTCTTCGCCGCTCCACCGGTGGCGTGGATGACCTCGATGTCCGCTCCTATCCAGCCCGAATGATTGGCCATCGACATCATTTGCGCCTCGACGATGGCGCGGATGTTGCGAGCAGTGTCGCCGGGATCCAGGTCGAATCG
The DNA here is from genome assembly GCA_964430745.1 of uncultured Acidobacteriota bacterium. Classification (GTDB taxonomy): domain Bacteria; phylum Acidobacteriota; class UBA890; order UBA890; family UBA890; genus CBDCGW01. The sequence goes on from CAYSHI010000064.1 coordinate 4,822, forward strand.
ATGAACGCCGGGATAGGCGACGTCGGGCGTGATCTCGGGTTCGAACCAGGGCAGCAGCATGGCTCCACCGTTGCCGGGCGAGGTGGCGCGGAGAGCGTGGGAAAACCTCTCCCAGTCGAGGTGGTGCTCGTCGCGCATGCGCTCTCGGGCGAGAGATCCGTTGCGGAAACAAGTCAGCCCCATGTACTCGCCCGTCGGGGCGCCGAACACATGACCGGTCCCCGACGCGTCGACCCTCGGCTCCCGCATGGGGCCGAACACGGTGTCGCTGGTGCCGAGGGAGACGGCTAGCTGACCCTCGCGGACCAGGCCGGTACCCACCAGGCTCGACGGGTTGTCGCCCGACCACACCGCCAGCCGGGCGGGCGGTAGCTCGTAGCGCCGTTGCCAGTAGTTCGCCAGGCTGCCGATGATCGTCTCCGGCGGCACGATCGCCGGGAGCCTCGCCGACAACTTCGGCGCCGTGGCCTCGAGAGCGTCCGACGCCCAGCGCCGTGTCTCCAGATTCATCAGGTTCATCCCCGACGCATCACCCGGATCCAGCGGGGCGTGGGCGCCGAGCAGCAACGACGCCAGGAAGGAGCTCACCAGGTGAACACGGTCGGTGGCCGCCCAGGCGTCAGGCTGGCGTTTGGCGAACTTGCGGATTTGCGGCCCGGTGAAACGCTCGAAGGCGCGCGAACCCGTGACCTGCGCGAGGCGTTCGGCGCCGCCCATCGCCTCGGTGATCTCGATGCATTCCACGGGTGTGCTTGCGTCCATCCAGATCGGTGCGATGGGCCGCGAGAGGATGCAGGCGCGCGATCCGGCCGTCTCTTCCTTGCCGTCGTAAGCGCCGATCTGGGTTACGAGGGGCTCGCCCGCGTCCAGGTGGGATAGCCGGTAGGCCGCGGTGTCATTGAGGTACACGCTGCCGTGTTGTTGCGCCGATCCGGCGATGGCGGAGAGCCGCGTCAGGTCGAGGCCACTGCTGGCAACCTCGGCCATCATCAGATCCAGCGCTTCGGCCCACATCAGCGGCGAGGATACGGCGACGGAAGCGTTCTCGGAGGGCAGCACGCCGTTCTTGGTCGCGTATCCCGGGAGGGCCTCGTCGAAGTCGATCGTGTGCTCGAACACGACCTTTCGGGCGGGTTCCGTGCCCGGAGACGAATTCTCCTCGACGCGCAGAACGAGCGCGCTCAAGCTCTGGGTGCTTGCGTCGAGGCCGAGATAGAGGGCCATTCGCCGTCGGTTTCCCTTGCTCTTCCCTGGCTACATGACCATGCCGTCAAGAATCCTTATACCGCGCGGCGCCTGCAGCAGCGATCCCGAAGTTACCTTCCGCGGCCGGCACCGCATACCGTGCAATGTACAGAAACCTACCTGAGCCAACCGGAAACGGCCGTCCGAGCCGCGCAGCAGCGGCTACAGCGCATGTCCGAGGGCCTCCTCGAACGGCCGTTTCGGAGCTAGTGAAACCACGGCGGCCGATTTTCTGCCGTCGGCGGCAAAAAGGGGTTCGTCGAGGTCACGGGAATCCCTACACTCGGAGGCAGCAAAGGGAACTGGTCGTGGCAAGATTCAAAGATCGACACAACCTCTTCAGCGGCAAGCTCCGGGTAGCTCCACGCCCCTTCGTTCCGCCGCACTGGGACGTGCCGGAAGACTACCCGTCCGCGACCCGCTTCTGGGTGCACCCGCAGACCGGCGCCACATCGTCGAAGGACGAGGGTGCCGGCTGGACGTTCAGCGAATCGCTCAAGCAGTGGCACCTGCGACAGGCGGAGCGCGTCTGGGCCAGCAGACGCATGGTCGAACGGCTGGGCCTCGAAGAAGCTGAAAAACGCGCCTGGAGCCTGCAGACCGAGCTGAACCGCAACATCCGCACGGCGAACTCCTACCTCGACTTGCTGATCTCCATCGATTACGAGGCCTGCCGCCTCACCCGGCGCGCCGAAATCGCCGAGCAGTTGCTCATCGATACGACGAAGCGAGTCATCCACGTGTCATCGTTGCTGGAAAGCAGCTCCCGTGAGCTCGACGTCGCCGGCGACGAAGCGGTGGACCGCGCTCAGGCGGCCGCGCGCGCTCTCGACGAGCTCGCCGCGACGCTCAAGGAAACCACCAGCCCGGTCGAGAGACGCTTCGAAGCGGGCTGGTCCGACGAGGCGAGTCGCTATGGGCGCCCGCGCGAAGTGTGCGAATGGGTCAGCTATGCCACGCCGAGTCGCAAGTACCGCAAGCCCGACCTCAACTGGTTGGTGGCGTCGGCAGTGGTGACGTTTCTGGAGAACAAGCCGGAAATGACGACGGAAGTCGCCTGCCAGCGCGTAAGCGGCTATCTGTCCCTGCTCGACGCTCCCTTTGGTACGCAGCCGTTCCTCGACGGTCCCTGAGCCGAGTTCGCAGCCGTTCCTCGATGTTCTCCCTGAGCCTACTCTGTAGCGGCTCCTTGACCCTCCCTGAGCCCAGTCTGCGGCCGTTCCTCGATTCTCCCCGAGCCGAGCTCGGCGCCCCTTTTCGGGGGGATGAGCCCCGTTCGCTGGACGAATCCCCTCCCGCGGGGCAAAATCCAGCCTCGTACATCTATTTATAGACAGCCCTCCGGATGGTCTCCGCGCGACGCGTCCACCGACCGGTCGTTCGAGGCTCCCCCATCTCCGGACCAACGTGAGGAGCAACGTCTATGCGTCCGCTTCGGCCCTATCTGGGCATCCTTCTCTTCGTAGCGCTCGTCGCCGGCGTCAGCGCCACGCCGCTTGCCGTGGCTTCCGGCACTCCGGCGCCCGCCCCGCAGTTCGGTGGGGGCCAACCGCAGCAGCCCGCCATGCGCGAGCCGACCGGCGATCCCGTCGCCGATGCGTTGTGGACGATGAACTTCCGCTCGATCGGCCCCGCCAACATGGGCGGCCGTGTTTCAGCCATCCAGGGCGTGCCCGGCGATACCAAGACCTTCTGGGTCGGCGGCGCCGACGGCGGCGTGTGGAAGACCACCAACGGCGGTGTGACGTTCGAGGGCGTGTTCGAGGACTACAAGGCCTACTCGGTGGGCGACATCGCGCTCGCTCCTTCGGACCACAACGTGCTCTACCTCGGCTCCGGTGAGGGCGACCCACGCAACTCCGTGGGCTACGGCAACGGCGTCTACCGCTCGACCGACGGCGGCGAGACCTGGGCCCACCTGGGCCTCGACAACACGGAGCGCATCCACCGCATGGTCGTGCATCCGACCGACCCGGACACCGCGCTGGTGTGTGCCATGGGTCACGAGTGGGGAGCCAACCCCGAGCGCGGTGTCTTCAAGACCACCGACGGCGGCCAGACCTGGGACCACGTTCTCGCCATCGACGAAGACACCGGCTGCTCCGACATGGACATCGACTTGTCCAACCCGCGCAACGTCTACGCCGGCATGTGGACTTTTCGTCGCCAGCCGTGGCGCTTCGACGACGGCGGCAAGGAGACAGCACTCTACGTGTCGCGCGACCTCGGCGATACCTGGAAGAAGATCGAGACCACGCCCGACGAGCCCATGGCCCGCATTGGCGTCGCTGTGGCGCAGTCGAGCCCCAACGTCGTCTATCTGGTTACGGAGTACCCAACCGCCGGCACCCTGTTTCGCTCCGACGACTACGGCGAGACCTGGACGATGGTCAACGACGACCGGGGCATCAACTTCCGGCCGTTCTACTACTCGGACGTGTTCGTCGATCCGTCCGACGAGAACACCGTGTTCGTGATCTCCGGCGGCCAGTCCAAGAGCACCGACGGCGGACGCACCTTCCAACGTGTCGCCTCGGGTGTGCATGGCGACCATCAGTCGCTGTGGATCGACCCCACCGACGGTGACTACGTCCTGAGCGGCTCGGACGGCGGCTACCAGGTGAGCTTCGACGGCGGCATCAACTACCACATCTTCCGCAACGTCGTGTTGAGCCAGTTCTATCAGATCTTCTTCGACGATCGTGATCCGTACTTCGTGTGCGGCGGTCTGCAGGACAACGGCAACTGGTGCGGCCCGTCGCGTTCGAAGGCGGGCACCATCCTGATGGACGACTGGTACACGGTGTCCGGCGGCGACGGTTTCTACACGGTGCCGGTTCCGGGCCAACCCAACCTGGTGTACTCCAACGCCCAGGGTGGCTACTTCCGGATCACCGACACCGATACGGGTCGTACCCGCAGTATCGAGCCCTACCAGCGCATGATCGGTTCGCAGGGCCAGGGCATGTACCAGGCGAAGTACCGCTTCAACTGGGACGCGCCCATCTACATCTCGCCGCACGATGCCGACGTCACGTACTGGGGCGGCAACGTTCTGTTCAAGAGCGACGACCAGTACTACAGCTTCGAGATCATCAGCCCCGATCTGACCAACGCCGAGCCCCACAAGTTGCTCGACTCCGGTGGCGAGATTTACAACGACAACACCGCCGCCGAGTTCCATGCCACCATCCTGACCGTGGCGGAGTCGCCCCTCGAGGCCGGTGTCATCTGGGTCGGCACCGACGATGGCAACGTGCAGGTGACGCGCACCGGCGGAGGCACGGGCGGCGGCGACTGGTCGTTGATCAACGCCAACCTGCCGAACTTCCCGGCCGAGGCCTGGGTGTCGAAGATCGATGCCTCGCATCACGTGCGGGGTCGCGCCTACATCAACGTCGACCAGCATCGGCTGGACGACTTCACGCCGCACGTGTGGCGCTGTGACGACTACGGCGCGAGTTGCGTCGACCTGTCGGCCGGCCTGCCGCAGGACGATTACACCAAGGTGATTCGCGAGGATCCGAAGAACCCCGACGTCCTCTACGTCGGTATGGAGCAGGGCCTGCAGCTGTCCGTGGACGGTGGCGACAACTGGCACGACATGCGGCTCAACCTGCCGCGTGTCTCGGTGCGCGACATCAAGGTCCACCCGCGCGACAACGACCTGATCATCGGTACGCACGGCCGCGGCGCCTGGATCCTCGACGACATCGCGCCGATCCAGGGCCTCGCCGACGCCATGGGCGAGGATCTCACCGTGTTCGACGTGCGCCGTGCCACCCGCTGGGAGCGTTGGAGCAAGGACTCCAACCTCGGCATGAGCACGTGGCAGGGCGAGAACCCACGCGACGGCGCCTACATCAACTACTTCCTGGCGGACGACGCGGGTGGTCCGGTTACGGTGACGATCGCGGACAGCAACGGCGCCGAGGTCAACGAGTTCCGTGACCGCGGGCGCGCCGGTATCAACCGCGCGATCTGGAACATGAGCTGGGCCAACCCACCGTCCCTGCAGGGCGGCGGTCGCGGCGGAGGTGGCCGGCGTGGCGGCGGCGGCGGCATCCCGGCGCTGCCGGGCACCTACACCGCCACGGTTACCGCCAGCGGCCGGTCGGCGTCGAGCACGTTCGAGCTCCGCGGCGACCCGGACGTCAACCTGTCGATGGGCGATTACCAGGCGCAGTTCGATGCCGCCGTGAAGGTGCGTGACCTGCGCGTGAGCGTCGGTGAGCTGGTCAACACCGTCGATGAGCTCAACAGCCAGGTGGAGGGCATCGAGGGCCAGATTCGCGAAGCCGACATCGAGAATCTCGAGTCCATCGTGGAGCAGACGGGCACGGCGTCCACGCAGTTGATGGAACTGCAGGACAAGCTGCGTCGGCCCTTTCCGGCCATGGGCTATCGCATCTACCCGCGCCTCTCCGAAGAGCTGTCGCGTCTGTCGGGCAGCCTTACCGGAGCACAGGCACGGCCCACCGACGGCAACATGACCGTGCTCAACGAGCTCGACGCCGAGACCCAGGAGCGCATCCAGGAGCTCAACGAGATCATCAACTCGACCATCTCCGAGCTGAACTCGCTGCTGGAGAACTATCCCAAGGTCATGACGAAGTGGTCGGGAGGACAGCAGTAGAGCCTCCGGACGTCTCGTAAGCACCGCCGGCCCCTCGCCCCGACAGGAGCGAGGGGCCTCGGTGCGTTTGCTCCCGGCGATCGGCGCATCCCGCGGTCGTTGTCGATACTTGAAACGGCGTCCGCTAAGATCCGCGCATGCGAGCCGAACAATTTCAAAGGGCCAAGGAGATCGTGGCGGGAGCGTTGGAGCGACCGCCGGAGGGCCGCGACGAGTATCTCCGAGACACGTGCGGCGACGACACGGAGCTGCGGGCAGAGGTGGAGTCGCTGCTGTCGCACGATCAGCACACGCCGACGTTGCTGCTGACCGGTGGGCTGGGTGGTGCCGACTGGGACAGGATTCTCGAGGAACTGGCGCCGGAGCAGGCCGAACCGGCGGGGCAGCGTATCGGCCCCTACGAGGTGGTCGCGGTACTCGGCCACGGCGGCATGGGGACGGTTTATCACGGCCGCCAAGTCGAGCCGGTGTCTCGCGACGTGGCGATCAAGCTGATCAAGCGAGGGCTGGACGTGGGGCGTATTGCGGCTCGCTTCGAAGCAGAGCGACAGACACTCGCGCTGCTGGACCACTCGGGCATCGCGCGCATGCTGGACGCCGGGGCGGACGAGCGGGGCAGACCGTATTTCGTCATGGAACTGGTGCGGGGCGTGCCGATCACGGAGTACGCGGACGCGCGGCGTTTGTCGACCGCCGAACGCCTGGAGCTGTTCCTGCAGGTGTGTCAGGCAGTCCAGCACGCGCACCAAAAAGGGGTGCTGCACCGGGACCTGAAGCCGTCGAACATCCTGGTTGCGGAGCAGGACCGGGTTGCTGTGCCGAAGGTGATCGACTTCGGGGTGGCCAAGGCAATCGAGCCGGGCTTCGACGAGATCTCGCCGAAGACGGAACACGGGCACCTGATCGGTACGCCCGAGTACATGAGCCCCGAACAGGCAGGAGCGCGGCAGGGAGGGGCGGATACGCGCAGCGACGTGTACTCGCTGGGTGTGTTGTTGTACGAGCTGCTGACGGGCAGGCGTCCGTACCGGCTGCGTGGTTTGCCGGTCGCGGAGATCCAGCGAGTGATCGGCAACGAGAAGGCGACAGCGCCGAGTGCCGTGCTGCGAGCGGATGCGACGGCAGCGACGCGGCGGCCGGATGCGCCGCTTCCGGCGGATGCGCCGATTCCCGCGGATGCCTCAGGTGTGACGGTCTTGCCCTCCCATTCGCGCCAGGACGCCCGTTGGGCGAGCGCGGTGGCGGAGGCGCGCTCGAGCACTTCCGGGCGACTGAGCCGGGAGCTGGCGGGCGACCTGGACAACATCGTTCTCAAGAGCCTGCGCAAGGAGCCCGAGCGACGCTACGGTGGCGCCGAGCAGTTCGCAGCCGACATATGCCGCTACCTCGACGGACTGCCCGTCGAGGCGCGCCGCGACACGTGGGGGTACCGGTCCGGCAAGTTCGTGCGGCGTCATCGTGCCGCGGTGGCGGTGGCTGCGTCGGCGATGATTGCGCTTGTGGGTTTCAGCGCCAGCATGACCTATCAGCGCAACAAGGCGCGAGTGGCCGAGACCCGAGCCCAGGAGCAGGCCACCACGGCGCAGCAGGTGTCGGAGTTCCTCGTCGGCTTGTTCCGTGAGGCCGACCCGTTCGTCAACCAGGGCGAGGCCCTGACTGCCCGCGAGCTGCTCGATCAGGGCGCCGATCGCATCGGCGAAGAGCTGCAGGATCAACCGGCGGTCCAGGCGGCTCTGATGACGACGATGAGCGAGGCATATACGGGAATTCGTTCTCCCGATCGGGCCGTCGAGCTCGCCTCACGTTCCCTCGATCTGCACCGTGCGCTGTACGGCGCCCGCCACCCGGACGTCGCCAGCAGCCTGGTCGCGCTCGCCGCGGCGCACGCATCGCGCTCCGAGAACGACATCGCCATGCCCTTGTATCGCGAGGCGCTGGCGATGCGTGAGGAGCTGCTGGAGCCGGATCATCCCGACATCATCGAGGCGAAGCGATTGCTCGGCCTCAATCTCCACACGATGGCGAGCTTCGACGAGGCCGAGGCCCTCTATCGGGAGGTCCTCGAGATGACCCGTCACACCCGGCCCGAAAGTCATGTCGACGTGACCGCTTCGCTGCAGCGAGTCGGCGTCATTCTGCACGCCCAGGGCAAGGTCGACGAGGCCTTGGAGTTCCTCACCGAGGCACTCGAGCGCGCCCGCGACGGCGACACGGGACCGCTGGCGACGGCGGACATCCTCAGCGAGCTCGGCGTGCTGCTGAAGAACATGGAGCGCACCGGGGATGCCGAGCCGATGTATGAGGAGGCGCTCGCGATCCGCGAGCAGGCGCTCGGCGATCATCCGTTGACGGCTCAATCGCACAACAACTTCGGCGTGTTTCTGCGGGGCGTTGGTCGCGTCGATGAGGCCATTCCCCACCTGGAGCGCGCCGTGGAGATCCATCGTGCCTCGTTCGGCGACGTGCACCGCGAGGTCGGCATCGCCTACTCTAATCTGGCGTCGGCGCAAAGGAGCGCCGGCCGGAACGAAGACGCCGGGGCCAACTACCAGGCAGCGCTCACCGCCATCGAGGGCTCGATGGGGCGGGAGTATTGGGTCTATGGGCAGGTTGCCTACAACTACGGTGTGCTGCTGCGAGACGAGCGGCGCTTCGCCGAAGCCGAGGCGCTCATGGTTCCCGGATACGAGAGCGTGCGGGATTCGCTCGGTGAAAACAGCCGTCGTGCTTTGGCCATGGTCGAGGGTGTGGTAACGCTGTACGAGGATTGGAACAAGCTGGAGCAGGCGGCGACCTATCGTGCGCTGCTCCCGGCCGACGACAGCGGATCCGACGACCAGGGTCGATGATGTGGAGCTGACAAACGGCGAGCGGGGGCCTTCCGAGGCCACGCGCTTGCTGATGGTGCTGCGTGAGGGCGGTGTCGGCGGTGACGAGGCCACGGAGCGACTCGCCGAGCTGCTCTATCCCGAGTTGCGCCGCATTGCCGCGCGTCTGATGCGGGGCGAGCGCCGCGGCCACACGCTGCAACCCACCGCCGTGGTCCATGAGGCTTTCATGCGGCTCGTCGACGCGCAGACGATCGAGTGGCAGGACCGGGCCCATTTCCTCGGCATCGCGGCGCGTGTGATGCGCCGTATTCTCATCGAGCACGCGCGTCGCCGCGGCGCTGCCAAGCGCGGCGGCGGAGTCGAACAGCTGACCCTCGACGAGGCCGCGGTGCCGGGCGCCGACGCGGCCGTCGGCCTTCTCGATCTGGACGATGTGTTGACCCGCTTCGCCGAGGTCGATGATCGTGGCGCCCAGGTGGCCGAGCTGAGGATCTTTGGAGGGCTCACCGTGCGCGAGACAGCCGAGGAGCTCGGCGTGTCGTCGCGCACGGTGAACGGAGACTGGGCGGTCGCGCGCCTGTGGCTGGCGCGCGAGCTCGCCCAGTGACACTCCCTGCCGCTACTGCTTTACCGCCGAAACCGTGTAGTTCAGGCGGATCCCGCACGACCCCGAGCTGCCGATCGTAATGCTGTTCGGACCGAGGGAGCTGAAGTTTCCGTTCGTGAACGAGTGCGTACGGTTGCTCGAGCGATCGCTCATTCTGCTGTCGTGGATCCAGCGGATCGACGGCGGGAAAATCACGATCTGCTCGTCCCACTCGGTGGCGCTGAACTGGATGCGAAGCGACTGGCCGCTCGCTCCGTTCAGCGTGAACGTCCCGCTGCTGCCCACGCTCCGCGCCTGGTTCTTTGCCAGGTTGAGGCCTCGAGGGCTCGTGGTGCTGCCGGGATACCCGGTGGTTGTCGCCAGCGTGGTCTGTGCTCCGCTGGGGGTGATTGCGCGCACGCGGATGGCGAACTCGCCGTTGGTAAGGCCCTGGGTGAAGTCGTCGCAGGTATTGAGTGCCGTCACCGACATCCCGGAGACGGTCAGCCGGAAGGTTGCCGCGGCGACCTGGAGGGTGACCTTGCCGGTCTGGCTCCTGTGCGTCGCGCTGATGTCGGTGGAGCCGGTCTTCAGAGCCGTTACCAGGCCGGTTGCGGACACGGTCGCGACGGTCGTGTCGGTCGAGACCCATACCGACTGGGCGCTGACGTTCTGGCTCGTTCCGTCCGACAGGTTCGCGGTCGCAACGAGCTGCGACGTCCCACCCTCGGAAACCGCAAGGCTGCCGGTGATCGTGACTGACGTCACGGTGGCGGTGGTTCCGCCGGTACCGCCCGTCGACGGCGTCGAGGGGCTGGTGGGTGAGTCGCTACATGCGCCGGCCAACAACGCCAGCACGCCAACGACGGCGATTCGTCGCACCATCGTGTAATCCATTCTCCACCTCCAGAGAAATACGCCGCGGACAGGACGTCGCGGCTCTCAAACTGGAATGCGCGAATCGTGGTTCGGGTGCGCAACATGAACCGCAAATAAATTCTCGGGGCTTGCCGGCCGGGTTAAGAGTCCCCACGCGGTGGGCGCGATGGCGGCAGGTGGACGCGCCGGCGGAGTTATTCGCCCGGCGGGCGGCCGAGTAGAATCGACACGTCGTCCGCAGCCCGAATCCTCACATCGAGAGCCCGATGTCCGATCCGCTCGTCGTTATCGCATCGATCTTCGGCTTGCTTGCCCTGGTCTTCTTCTGGGCGGCCGCCCGCGCGCGACGCCGCAAGAGCAAACGGTTCCGACGGATGGCGGCACGCGGCACGCTGGGGCTGCTCATGCTGACCACGGCGATGCTGTTCGCCACCCTCACCGTTTCGACCTGGGGCTACCGCGCGCTCACCCGTGAAGAGGTCGTACTGATGGTGACCACGACGCAGACCGGCCCGCAGCGGTTCGACGCCCATGTCGAGTTCCCCGGCGGCGACACGGAGATCTATCCGCTCGCCGGCGACGAGTTCTACGTGGACGCCCGCGTACTGAAGTGGAAGGCCTTCGGCAATCTTCTCGGCCTGCATACCGCCTATGAGCTCGACCGCATCTCGGGTCGTTACATCTCGCTCGAAGACGAGCGCGCCCAGCCCCGCACGCTCTACCCCCTGAGCGCGGCCAGGCCGCTCGACCTTTTCGAGCTGCGACGCAGGTATTCGCTGCTGGCGCCGTTGGTAGACGCCGAGTACGGCTCGGCCACCTTCATCCCCACCGAAGACCAGAGACGCTTCGAGGTGCGCTTGTCGACGACCGGGTTGCTCGTGCGTCGTCTACCGCCGGGGTCCTGATTCAGCCGCTGTAACCTCGGAGGCGGTCGTATTCCCCGATCTGCTCGGGCGTCAGCAGCGCGGTCACCAGCAGGTGCGCTCGCAAATGGGTGAAGCGCAGTTGGCCATACAGCTCGGCGATCGTGGCGGTCGCCCCGGCCAGCGCCGTTTCGTCGATGTGACCGTGGGCGAACCTCGTGTTGAGGTGCTTCTCCGCCTCGATGACCTCGTCACCGAGGCTGCGTGCCTGCTCCTGCATCTCCGCGAAGATCGCTTCTGTCCGGGTGCGTTGCTCGGCGGTCATTGCGAGCTCGTCGGCAAGCTCGAGCACGTGCTTGGGGCCGGGGAAGTGATTCAACTCCGCCGGCTTGGCCAGCCCCATTCCGTCGCCGTTGCGCAGCTGCTCCAGCTCCTCGGGCGTGAGGGAAGGCACTTCCGAGCTCTGCTCGTGAGCGTACGGCGAATGCTGATGCTGGGCGCCCGCCGTTGCTGTCATAGCTGCTGCCGTCCCGGCAACGGCAGGCGCCATTGCGGCAACGACAGGTGCCCCGGCAACGACAACCGCCACGCCGGCACCGACAAGCGCTATCCCGGCTACGAATGAACGGTTCCGTGTCTTCATGGTGGGCTCCTCCGATGGGCTACGTTAGTGTCAATGCCGCTAACGGTAGCTCAGGCTCCCCGCAGCCCGCTGCGACAAAAGTCACACCATCATGCGACCGAGCGAGCACATCGCACAGATCCCGCTGTTCGCCGGCTTGAGCGAAGCGGCGAGGCTCCAGCTCGCCCACGGCGCTCGTGAGCGCGCTCCTGGAGGTGTTGGCCGACCGCGTCCGTGGGTTGGCTTCGAGTCTGGAGTCCTTGGCCACGCGCACGGTTCGCTGCCGCCTCGCGGCGCACCTGCTGACGCGGTCAACGCTCTCGACGTCGAGCACTCTGACCCTGGGCGGCACGCAGCAAGAGGTCGCCGAGGAGCTCGGCACCGTGCGAGAGGTTCTGGCACGGGAGCTCGCGGCTTTCCGCCACGACGGGATCATTGAAACGACCGCCCCCGGGAGGTATCGAATCCTCGACGAAGCCGAGCTCGTGCGCATCGCGACCCTCTGATCTCCCGGCCGCCCGCCCGTCAGACTCAGCGTCAGGGGTTGTTCGCTCTATTCCGCGCAGCTCAGGGCGAAGGCTATCGCGCCACAGACTTCGCGCATGCGGTGCTCACGAAGCGAAGTGATTCGCTTGCCGAGATTCGTTTTCGCGACGGTGACGATGTTGTGAAGGTTGACGGCGCAATCTCCCTTCATGCCGTCGTCTGCGTCCAGACGGACTTCCGAGGGCACGTCGCGAATCGTCGAGGTGATCGGCGCTACGGTGACCCGGTTGAGGTACCGGATCGCGGAAGATCTCGTCAGGACCAGAACAGGGCGAGCCTTGTCGGGCGGCGGGAAGCGATACAGGCGAATCTCGCCTCTCTCTATTTCGCCGGCCACGAGGCCGCTTCTTCCCAGGCAACGAATTCCACGGTGTCGGGTCGTTTCTCGAACCCTTCCCGGTCGCGGTGCTCCAGGTCCCGAAGGTGAGCTTTCTTCAAGTATTCCTTCAACGCTTCACGTATCAGCGCGGAGCGGTTCATACTGCTCTTCCCTGCCAAGCGGTCGGTGGCGCGGAGCAACCCTTCATCGAGGACAACCTGAATCGTCTGCATACTGTGGATGATACTCCACATCAGATTCCACAATCTAATCCTCCGAGATCGGGCGGACAACACGGTGTCGATTGCCTTCGCTCGTAGTGGGACGGCCACGCTTTCGTCGATGTCCGGAATTGGAGACCAGACTCGGCTGACGCCCGGCGTAACTCGTGGAAAGATGAAGGCGTGTCTCGCCGCCCGGCGCGGCTCCGTCCCGTGATTCGCCGGTCAATGCCGAGGAGGATCGTCCATGCGTCCCCGTCTTTCGCACCCCGTCCTTTTTCTGCTCCTTGCCCTCGTCGTTTCCGCGAGTGCGTCTCCGCCCGGTACGGCCTTCGGCGTCCCCGGCGCGCCGCAGTTCTTCATGCCGCCGCAGCAGTCTGCCGAGATTCGCGACGAGATCGGCGAACCGGTCGTCGACGCGATGCGGGCGATGAACTGGCGCTCGATCGGCCCGGCCAACATGGGCGGGCGCGTGTCCGTCGTGCTCGGGGTCCCGGGCGACCGCAACACTTGGTGGTTCGGAGGCGCCGACGGCGGCGTCTGGAAGACCACCAACGGCGGCGTCACCTTCAAGCCGGTGTTCGAGGACTACAAGTCCTACTCGGTCGGCGCGCTGGCGCTGGCGCCTTCGGATCACAACGTCCTGTATCTGGGCTCGGGCGAGGGCGACCCGCGTAACTCCGTCGGCTACGGCGACGGCGTCTATCGCTCCACCGACGGCGGCGAGACCTGGGCGCACCTCGGCCTTGATGACACCGAGCGCATCCACCGTATCGTCGTGCACCCGAACGACCCGGACACGGCGCTGGTGTGCGCCATGGGGCACGAATGGGGCGCCAACGCGGAGCGCGGTGTCTTCAAGACGACCGATGGTGGACAGAGCTGGAACCACGTCCTGTTCATCGACGAGGACACCGGGTGCTCGGACATGGACATCGACCTGTCCAACCCGCGCAACCTCTACGCCGGAATGTGGACCTTCCGTCGCCAGCCCTGGCACTTCTCCGACGGCGGCAAGGAAACGGCGCTTCATGTCTCGCGGGACGTGGGCGAGACCTGGAAGAAGATCGAGACCACGCCCGACGAGCCCATGGCGCGGATCGGCGTGGCGGTGGCGCAGTCGACCCCGAACGTCGTGTATCTGGTGACCGAGTACCCGACGGCGGGGACGCTCTTCCGCTCCGACGACCACGGCGAGACCTGGACGATGGTCAGCGCCGACCGGCAAATCAACTTCCGCCCTTTTTACTACTCCGACGTCTTCGTCGATCCGTCCGACGAGGACACGGTGTTCGTCATCTCGGGCGGGCAGTCGAAGAGCACCGACGGCGGGCGCACCTTCCGGCCGATGGCGGCCGGCGTGCACGGCGACCACCAGGCGCTGTGGATCGACCCCACCGACGGTGACTACGTGCTGAGCGGCTCCGACGGCGGCTACCAGGTGAGCTTCGACGGTGGCGTCAACTACCACATCTGGCGCAACGTGGTGTTGTCTCAGTTCTACCAGATCTTCTACGACGACCGTGATCCGTACTGGGTCTGCGGTGGTCTGCAGGACAACGGCAACTGGTGTGGACCGTCGCGCGCCAAGGACGGCTCCATCCTGCAGGACGACTGGTACACGGTGTCGTTCGGCGACGGTTTCTACACCGTGCCGGTGCCGGGCAAGCCCAACATCGTGTACTCGAACGCACAGGGCGGGTTCTTTTTCGTCACCGACACCGAGACGGGTCGGGCACGCAACATCCCACCCTATCCGCGCATGATCGGATCGATGGGCCAGGGCATGTACCGGGCGAAGTACCGTTTCAACTGGGATGCACCCATCCACATCTCGCCGCACGACCCCGACGTCGTCTACTGGGGCGGCAACGTGCTCTTCAAGAGTGACGACGAGTACTACACCTTCGAGATCATCAGCCCCGACCTGAGCAACGCCGAGCCCGACAAGCTGCTCGATTCCGGTGGCGAGATCTACAACGACAACACCGCGGCTGAGTTCCACGCCACCATCCTGACGATCGCCGAGTCGCCTACCGAGGCGGGCATCATCTGGGTGGGCACCGATGACGGCAACGTGCAGGTGGCGCGCGGCGGCGGCGGTGCCGGTTCCGGGGACTGGACGCTCATCAACGCCAACATCCCGGACTTCCCTGCCGAGGCCTGGGTCTCGAAGATCGATGCTTCCCACCACGTCGACGGGCGCGCCTACATCAACGTCGACCAGCACCGGCTCGACGACTTCACCCCGCACGTCTGGCGCTGCGATGACTACGGCGCGCGTTGCGTGGATCTGTCGGCCGGTCTGCCGCAGGATGACTACACGAAGGTCATCCGCGAGGATCCGGTGAACCCCGACGTGCTGTACGTCGGCATGGAGCAGGGGCTCTTCGTCAGCATCGATGCCGGCGAAACCTGGCACGATCTGCGCCTCAACCTGCCGCGCGTGTCGGTGCGCGACATCAAGATCCACCCGCGCGAGAACGACCTGATCATCGGCACGCACGGCCGCGGCGCGTGGATCCTCGACGACGTGTCGTTCATCCAGGAGCTCTCAGCGGCCATGGGCGAGCCGATGCACCTGTTCCCGGTGCGCCGGGCCACCCGCTGGGAGAGCTGGAGCCGCGACTCCAACTGGGGCGCGAGCGTCTACCAGGGTGACAACCCGCCCGACGGCGCCATCCTCGACTACTTCCTCGCCGACGCGCAGCAGGGCGGCGTGAGTATCACCATCACCAATGCCGCGGGCGAAGAGGTCAATCAGGTGCGTGGGTCCGGACGTTCCGGCGTCAACCGCGCCCTCTGGAACATGCGCTGGGCCGATCCTCCCGGCACCGTCGCGAGCCCCTTTGCCGCCTTTTTCGGCGGCAGCGGGCTGCCCGCGCTCCCCGGGATGTACACGGCGACGTTGAGCGTCGGGGGTGAGGAGTCGTCGCACACGTTCGAGTTGCGCGGCGACCCCGATGTCGGACTCACCCTGGCTGACTACGAAGCCCAGTTCGAAGTGGCGATGCGCGTGCGCGACCTGACGTCCACCGTCAACGAGCTCATCAGCACCGTCGACGATCTCAACGAGCAGGTGCAGGGCATCGAAGGCCAGCTACGCGAGGCCGACATCGAGAACCTCGAGGCCATCGTCGAGCAGACCGGAACCGCGTCCACGCAGCTGGCGGAGCTGCAAGACAAGCTGCGGCGCCCGTTCCCGGCGATGATGTACCGCGAGTTCCCGCGCCTCTCCGACGAGCTGATGATGCTCAACTTCGGCATCGTCGGCGCTCAGGCGCGCCCCACACAGGGCACGCTCATGGCTGTCGAGGAGCTCGACGCCGAAGCCCAGGAGCGCATCCAGGAGCTCAACGAGATCATCGCCACGACGATCGGGGAGCTCAACCAGCTTCTGGAGAGCTACCCGAAGGTGATGACCAAGTGGTCCGGGGGACAGCGGTAGTAAGCTAATAACCATCGCGACATTGTCGGCGCGCTTCAAGGTGATTCACGGAGACACCTTGGGACGTCGAGCCCAGGAGGGTTCAACTTGCGGATGAGAACTCGGCAGCGGCGGGTGCTGGCCCTGGGCATCCTTGTTCTGGCGGTTGTGGCAGCAGAATCAGTCGCCTCTTTGACTGACTCGGAACCACACGCTCCGCCCGATTTCTATGGCTACACACCGCCAGCGGTCGGACAAAGCTACGTTGACCCGGTTTTCGGCGAACGCGTCATTCGCGGAACCGACGCGCTGAACATGGAGAATCCCGGGCCGTTTGATTACATGTCGCCCGAGTACTCCAGTTCGGCGATCACGAACGCCGACGATAGCTACGTTCGGATCACGGACAGCCGTGGGGCGCAGAATCTGTTTTCGCTTCCGGAGTTCAACTACTTCCGAAGACTGAGGCTGGTTTCGAGCTCACAGTCCGACTTCTGGTGGCACGTTACCGATCCGAACCTTCTGTACGCCGTCCCACGCAATCGTCTCGTGCAATACGACGTCGCCACAGATCAGACAACTACTGTTCACACGTTCTCGGAATTCGGAAACGTCTCGGGGATGGGTGAAAGCAACCTCTCTCATGACGGGAACCGCCTGGCCCTTCGAGGTAGAAATCCGGTCTCCGGGGATCCACAGCTGTTCGTCTACGAGTTTTCGTCGGATTCCGTCATTGCCTCGCTGGATATTCCTACCATCCCCGGTTTCTTCGATGGCACGATCGCCCCGAGCGGTGATCGCGTGATTATCCACACCTTCCCCGAACGTGGCCGTGGCGGCATCATCGAGGTCTGGGACATCAACGAGGGCGCGGGGACGCTGACGCAGGGTTACGTGCTTCCGAGGGGGGGTGGGCACAACGACTCCTCCTACGGCCCGGACGGCAAGGAATACATGATCATCATCGACTCCTGGGTTTCAAACACGTTGTACCGATATGACTTGGACGACGGTACGCGCACGACCCTCATGCATTTCGGCTGGGACGGAAGCCAGAGCCCGATCGCCCTCCACGTCTCCACCAATTCGATGCACAACGACGGGTGGATCTACCTCTCCACTTACATCGGCAATCGATCCGATCCGGATCCGAGCCAGCACTGGATTCCGTTTCAGGGCGAACTGCTGAGGATTCGTTGGGACGGCAGCGCTATCGAACGTTTGGCACACAATCGCACCCAGGCGGTCCGTTATTGGAACCAGCCGCGCGCGACCGTTAGCACCAGTGGTCGGTACCTGTTCTGGGCGAGCAACTACCGCCGTAACCATGTCCCCTCCGCTCCCGACAGCTACGCAGATACCTACTTCATGGACCTCCACCGATTAACCACCGCGCCACCTGCCCGCGCCCACTCTCCGAGTTCCTGGACGCAACTGCGAATCGACGGATCGAACGGCGCGGGGATCACGAGCCGAGAACCAAGACTGCGCACCCGGTGAGGGTTAAGCAGGCAGTCCGCGGATCCAGCATGCGAGAGGCGGTTTGGGTAGCGTGTTGAGACGACTCCGCGAACCGCGCCATCAGATCGGCTGGGATTTGCTGCTCGCGGGCAGCCGCAGATACAATCGACGCCCGGCCGCACCGCCGCGTGAGGTCATGTCTCAGTGCTGGCTCAGAAGTTCCTCTAGCTCGTGTGGAATGCCGGGCCGGTCACGGCCCGCTGATCAGAGGTGAATCCGGAATGCCGGTCAAGGTACGCAGCTTCCGAGTACTGTCGGGTCTTGCGCTGCTGGGGATGGCGTTCGCCTACGGCTTCCTGTCTTCACAATTCGAGCTATTCCCGCACAGCTTGATCCGCGGCACTGTTGTGCGGCTCTCCCAGGTTCTCCAGAAGAATGGAGATTCGCCGGCAGGTTTCTGGGTCTCTGTGGACGACGCGATGTCCTCAGGGGACCTGCTGAGCGAGGAACAACTGGAACGTCTCAGGGGGCTGGGCTACCTGTCCGGATACAAGGAAGCGGGTGGTGGCACCGGGCTCCTGGCCCACGACAAGACGCGCAGCTATCAAGGCTACAACTTCTACTCATCCGGTCATGCCCCGGAGGCGATCTTGATGGATATGGATGGAGCAGTCATCCATACCTGGCAATACGAGCCGTGGGACGCCTGGCACGACGATGGCGGAGCGCTAGTGGGAAACGCGCATGACTACTGGAGGCGAGCCTATCTGCTTCCCAACGGCGACATTCTCGCGATTTACGAAGGCCTGAGCCTGGTCAAGCTCGACAAGGACTCGAACCTTATTTGGGAATACTCCGGATCCCCCCATCATGATCTTCAGGTGATGGAAGACGGCTCTATCTACGTCCTGACTCGGCAGCTAGGCCGGCGAATCGAGGGGGTGGCGGAGGGCGAGCCCATCGTGGAGGACTTTGTCACGATTCTCGACGCCTCCGGAAAAGAAAAACGCAGGATATCTCTCCTCGACGCGGTGGCGAACTCGGAGTATTCCTCGCTCCTGGACACTAATGAAGTCGATTTTGACCCGCAGGGCGACAGCTTCGATATCTTTCACACGAACACTCTCGAGGTTCTCGACGGCAGGCTGGCCCCGTCCAACCCCGCCTTTGCGGAAGGCAACCTCCTGATCAGCCTACGTAATGTCAGCGCCGCAGCGGTCGTTGACATTGAACAGGAGACAGTCGTTTGGGCGCTTCGAGGGATGTGGAAGCTGCCGCACCAACCAACGATTCTGCCGAACGGAAACCTACTCGTATTCGACAATCTAGGAGACCGCGGGCAGAGTCGGGTAGTCGAATTGAGCCCGTTCACTCAAGCGATTGAATGGGAATACAAGGGTGACGAGACCCAACCTTTCAGGTCGCCCATTCTGGGCTCGAACCAACGACTGCCCAACGGCAACACGTTGATATCCGACTCCGTCGGCGGGAGAGCCTTCGAAGTTACAGCCGAGAATGAAATCGTGTGGGAATTCCTCAATCCGCAACGTGCCGGGTCGAATCGGGAACTGATCGCCGTCATTCCCGAGTTGATACGTCTCCCCCCGGATTTCCCCTTGGACTGGACACAATGAGGTCGAGGGGCCCGATCGGTTAGAGCGCGGGAGGCTGCGAGATACGCAGCACCGTGTACTTCGAGTTCGAGAACACCTCGACGAATCGGCTGCGGTTCCGCTCGACAAAATCCTGGAAGTCGGGATCGTCCCAGATAGCGTTGACGACATACGTCGCGCCGATGTCGGCGAAATACCCCCACAGCTCGGATTCCTGGCGCGCCTCGTGATAAGCCGCGGCGGAGCGGCCGGTGAAGAGCGCAAGCGCTCGAGGCTTGCGAAAGATGAACGTATCGTCCGCTTCGGTGTGCTCCCGGACGAAGGAAAACAGCTCCTGAGCTTCGATCTCGTGCACACCGGTCGTCCGGGTTTCGCCGGGGCCGCCCGGGTTCAAGTACTGCCCGACATAAGAAGCGGCCAGCGCAAGGAAGAGCGCCGCCGTGGCAACGCGGCGAGTAGCCGTGCCGTGCAACGGGCGCGAATGCTCCAGCGCATACAGGGCGTAGAAGAACAGTAGTGGCACGAGGGGCATGAGGAACCGCAGCCCCTGGTTCGCCGGCCAAACGAGGATTACCAAAACGTAAAATACCGGGAATACCTCGTACACCGTCAACTCGCGCCGGGCCCGCATCCAGTAGCCTGCCAAGGCCAGAGTGACCACCAGCGCCGTCAGCATCAGCCTGAGCGTCAAGCTGTTTCCATTGAGGAAAACGTACGAGAGGTCTCTCGCAGCCAGCTCCATGTTGGTGAGTGCCACACGCGGATCGGCGCGTAGTTGATCGGCATAGCCGCCGACGCCCGGAACGAGGAGCGCCTGGGCTACGAAGCCGACGGCAAAAGTGACGCCTGCGACGACGGTTTGGCGTGACAACTTCCGATTCCGCAGCAGATCCAATACCAAGATGGCCGGCAGGAGAACCACCCCAATCGCCCGAGTTCCGTAACACAAGTAGAAGAGGGTTCCGAGCGCGATACCACCGGCGACAGGAGAAGATCGATTACCGTCGAGCCGCTGGACGGCAAGCAGCGTTCCGAAAAACAGCGCCAGAAACGGAATGTCGGAGGCTATGTTCCCTTGGATCCTCCAGAAGAAAGGACTGAGAGCGAGTGCTCCCACGAGCAAGAGCATGGAACCTGTCGAAAGGTCCCGCCTGAAAGACACGAAGACGAAGTACAAGAAGAAGGCGAAGGCCACGACGCTTAACGCCTTCATGGGGCGAAGGCTCAGTCCGAAGAAGTAGTAAATGGGAGCGAGAAGGGCAGGATAGACCGGCGGGTAGGACGGCGGTCCGAGGCGCGCGTAGTCCGGGTTATAGATGTAACCGGTTTCGGAGTAGTCGATACCGCTGGCGAGATTGCGCGCGTGCGAGACATACATTGCGAAATCACCCCAATCGTGACTGTCATCGATGGTCATCAACTGAACGCCGGCGAGCAGGATGATCACGATGACAACAACTGGGGGTCGCCGAGGGCGCCCGAGATTCGTCGCTGGTGTTGGAGGCTGGCTCATGCCTACTCTGCGCGAGGACTGAGGGCAATCACTTGAAGACGTTGTACTTGAGGATGCACCAGATCGCGCGCACTCCGTCTTTCCACCCGATCTTCTTGCCCTCCTCGTAGGTTCGCCCAGAGTAGGATATGCCGACTTCGTGAATCCTGATACCGGGGATCTTCGACAACTTGGCCGTTACCTCCGGCTCGAACCCGAAACGATCTTCCTCGATCGTGATCTGCTCAATGATCTCTCGCCGGAACACCTTGTAGCAGGTCTCCATGTCCGTGAGGTTCAGGTTCGTGAACATGTTGCTCAGCAGGGTCAGAAATCGGTTGCCCAGGAAGTGCCAGAAATAGAGGACGCGATGGCTCTCGCCACCGATGAATCGAGATCCGTATACGACGTCGGCCTTTCCCACGAGAATCGGCTCCAATAAGCGCGGGTACTCGGTGGGGTCGTACTCGAGGTCCGAATCTTGAACGATCACGATCTCACCCGTCGCGTGCTTGAACCCGCTCCGGAGCGCCGCGCCCTTCCCCCGATTCCGTTCGTGTGTGATCAAGCGAACCTGCGAATTGCCGGCAATCGAGTCCAGCTTGACGGCCGTCCCGTCGGTTGACGCATCGTTCACGATGATGATCTCTTTGGGGATGTCGATAGCCTGAACCGCCGCCACGATCGCCTCTACGGTTTCTTCCTCGTTGTACACCGGCATCACGACCGAGAGCTTCACCACGAGGCCCTCCTCGAAAAACCGGGTGAGTCAATGGTCACGGTAATGCCGCCTGTTGTGGCCTCCGGCACGGAGCACAGCGCGCCGGTCGGATGACACGTAGCAATCAGCAAGTCTTGCTGGTGTCGTTCCGGGTATCAAGCTCTCATTCTCGGCTGTTGAGTCAATCACGTCCGCTCGTCCCGGAGTTCGCCGCCGAAGCTCTTCACGTCACCGTTCGCCCACGGCGAGCCTGTTTCGATGAACAGCGTACCGGCCGTGCCCAGCAGCCTGCGAACAGCCCCGGCCCGCTGTACCCTCTCGCCATGAGCGCCGTATCCGCCTCCCGCCGACGAACATTCGCAATCGCCGCCTGGGGGACACTGCTGTTCAATGTTCTCGTGATCCTCGGGGGCACCATCGTGCGTGCCACCGGTTCGGGTGACGGATGCGGGGAGAGCTGGCCGAAGTGCGGCGATCAGTTCATCCCGCCCAACCCGACCATCGAGACGGCGATCGAGTTCTCCCACCGGGCCACGTCGTTTCTCGCCGGGCTCGGCGTTCTCGCGGTGCTCATCCTGGCGATCCGTTTCTTCCCCAAGCGCCACATCGTGCGCACGGCGGCGCTCGGGGCGAGTGCGTTTCTCATCCTCGAGGCTCTGCTCGGTGCGGCGCTGGTTCTCTATGGATGGGTCGACGACGACGTTTCGTTCGGCCGCACGATCGTCGTTCCCTTGCACCTTGCCAACACCTTCGTGCTGCTCGGGTTCCTGACACTGACCGCCTGGTGGGGGTCGGGCTTCCCGGCTCCACAACGCCCGCTGCGATCCACGACGGGCCGATGGGTGACGGTGGGCGCCCTCGTGCTGATCGTGCTGGGCGCGACGGGGGCCTTGAACGCACTTGCCGACACGGTGTTTCCGTCGGATTCGGTGATGAGCGACCTGGCCGAAAAGTTCGGGCCGACCGCACCGGGGCTGAGCCGGCTACGCATCGTGCACCCGATCGCGGCCGTTCTCGGCGGCCTGCTCGTCGCCTGGATCGCCACCAGCCGCTCGAAGCAGGCGTCCGATCGTACCCGCCGATGGGCGGCCCTCGTGGCCGTGCTGGTGCTCGTTCAGGCGCTCATCGGTATCGCCAACATCTTCTATCTGACGCCGTTGAGCCTGCAGGTCGTCCACCTCATGGTCGCCGACTTCCTGTGGATTGCCTACGTGATCTTCGGAGCCTCCGGGTTGGGCGACCCTTTGACGTGACGCCCGGCCCCTCCTGTGGGGCGATTCCCTTCTTTTCTCGAGGGTGCTGCGAAACTCTCGCTGGAGAGGTCTTGCGCGAAGGACTCGCGATCGGGTTGCTGGCGGGCGGCCTCGGAAGACCCGCTCACGGTGCTCCGCAGCGGTTGAGCGGAGTCGCCGGGGCCACCGCAAGCTCCGCACCGTCTCGGGCGTTGCGGCTGAAGACTCAACGCCTCAGCTCGCGGCCTGAGAAGTCGCCCGTGATCAGCTCGACGCTGTGGCCGAGACTTCCGCTTCGAGCTGTAGTGAGTCGAGCGCGTCCCGCAGGTCGTCGACCAGGTCCTCGGCGTCCTCGCAGCCCACGGCCAGGCGGACGAGGTTGTCGGTGATTCCGGCCTCCTCGCGCTGTTCGCGCGGCAGGCTGGCGTGGGTCATCGAGGCGGGGTGCTCGATCAGCGTCTCGACACCGCCGAGCGATACCGCGAGCGTGGCGACCTTGACGCGCTCCATGAGGCGCCGACCGCCTTCCAGCCCGCCGGTGACGCCGAAGCACAGGACGGCGCCGGGGCCGTCCATCTGGCTCTCCACCAGGTCCCGCTGCGGGAAGTCTCTCGCTCCCGGGTAGCGGACCCACTCGATGGCGGGGTGATCTTCCAACGCCCTGCAGATCGCCACGGCGTTGCTTTGCGCCTGTTTCAGACGTAGCCCGAGCGTCTTGAGACCGCGGTGCACGAGCCACGCCTGGTGCGGGTCGATGCAGCCGCCGTGATGGTTCAGGGAAACGCGAAGCGTGCGCCAATGCTCCTCGTTGCCCGCCACGATCACGCCGGCCACGACGTCGGCGTGGCCGTTGATGAACTTGGTCATGCTGTGAACCACCACGTCTGCGCCCAGCTCCAGCGGCCGCTGCAGGATCGGCGTGGCGAAGGTGTTGTCGACGACCAGCAGCAAGTCGTGCTCCCGGGCGATCTCGGCGCAGCCGGCGATGTCGGTCAGCCGGATCGTCGGGTTCTCCGGCGTCTCGATATAGAGCATGCGGGTCTCGGGTCGAATCGCGGCCCGCACTTTATCGAGAACGGAGGTGTCGATGAAATCCGATTGCACGCCGAAGCGGGCGAAATGCTTCTCGACAACCACCCGAGAGGGCCCGTAGACCGCGTCGGTGCCGACGACGTGAGCGCCGGCTTCGAGGTAGGCGAAGAACACGTTGGTGATCGCCGCCATGCCGGAGCTCGTGGCAATCGCTCCCCAGCCGCCCTCGAGGGAGGCGACGGCTTCTTCCAGCGCCCGCGTCGTCGGGTTGCCCATGCGCGTGTAGATGAAGCCGTCCTCATCGCCACTGAAGCGGCGCGCACCCTGATCGACGCTGTCGAAGACGAACGTCGATGACTGGTAGATCGGCACCGAGACGGCGCCGTACTGAGGGTCGGGTGAGGCGCCGGCGTGGACGGATTGAGTGTTGATGCCCCGCTTCTTGGCTTTCATCTGCGGACTCCGAGAGATGGTTCGCACGCATTCAGACTTTCGAGTCTGATTATCTCCCGGAACGCCCGTCCGGCAAACCGGAGGGGAAGCAGTGCCGACAGTTACAATGCTCCACTTTCATGTCATGCCCGACTCTGTAACTCTTTTACTTGAATCCGTGGCCCTCCTGTCCTCGAGGTACCCGATGCTCATCAAGAATTCGTCTGTCATCAAAGAGTCGGTAGTCACCCCCGAATCGGTCTATCGCAATCGCCGGCAGTTCCTGCAGAGTGCGGCGGGCGCCGTGGGCGCGATAGCCGGCGGTGCCATTGCCGGCAGTGTGCTGCCCGCCAGCGCCTTCGCCGGACCGAGGGCGGCCCAGGAAGGCCGGCAGCTCGCCGGCGTCGTGAAGTCGCCGTTCTCGACCGATGAAGAGCCGCATAGCTGGGAGCAGCTCACCACCTACAACAACTTCTACGAGTTCGGTACCGCCAAGGAAGACCCCGCCCGCTACGCCCACGAGATGAGCATCGATCCGTGGACCGTGAAGGTAGACGGGATGGTAGGCAAGCCGGCGGACTACTCAGTGGACGACCTCATCAAGCCCAGCTCGCTCGAAGAACGCATCTACCGTTTTCGCTGTGTCGAGGCGTGGTCGGCGGTGATTCCCTGGGTGGGCGTTCCGCTCAAGGACGTTTTGGCGCGACTGGAGCCGGAAGCGGGTGCGAAGTACGTCGCTTTCGAGACTCTGCGCCGGCCGTCGGAGATGCGCGGTCAGCGCTCGCGCGTCCTGGAATGGCCGTACGTCGAAGGCCTGCGCATGGACGAGGCGATGAACCCGTTGACGCTCCTGGCGGTCGGCCTCTACGGCCGCGAGCTGCCCAATCAGAACGGCGCGCCGATCCGACTCGTGGTGCCGTGGAAATACGGATACAAGAGCATCAAGTCGATCGTGCGCATTCGCCTCGTCGACAGGGAGCCGCCGACATCCTGGAACGTCGCCAACGCGCGCGAGTACGGGTTCTACTCGAACGTCAATCCCGAGGTCGATCACCCGCGCTGGAGCCAGGCAACGGAACGGCCGCTCGGCGGATTCTTCAAGAACAAAGAGACGCTGATGTTCAACGGCTACGTCGACGAGGTGGCCGACCTCTACGCCGGTATGGACCTGCGTCGCTACCACTAGCGGGCGTTGGTGGGTCTGCGATGGGCGCGGCGCGCCCGGGCCCGTTAGAGGCAAGGACACCGTGTCACGGCGACTTCTGAAAACGGCGGTATTCACCATCTGCTTGGTGCCCGCCGCGATGCTCGTGTACCGCACGTTCGTCAGCGGTGACCTCGGCGTGAACCCCGTCGACACCCTCCTGCACGAAACCGGCCGGCCCGCGCTTCAGCTACTGCTGGCGACGCTCGCGGTTACCCCCCTCCGACGGCTCAGCGGCTGGAACGACATCATCCGCGTGCGTCGCATGCTGGGGCTGTTCGCCTTCACGTACGCGGTGGTGCACTTCTCCTTCTACTTCGCTTTCGACCAGGTGTTCTCCGTTGCCGGCGTGCTGGACGACACCACCAAGCGGCGCTTCATCCTTTCGGGAATGGTGGCGCTCGCCTCGATGTTGCCTCTCGCCCTGACCTCGACGAAGGGCTGGATCCGGCGCCTGGGCGGCAAGCGGTGGCGGAAACTGCACCGTCTCGTCTACCTCGCCGCGGCCGCCGGCGCGTTGCATTTCATCTGGAAGGAAAAGGTGCTCACCCTCGAGACGATCACCTACTTCCTCCTGGTGGTAAGCGTCCTGGGTTTCCGGCTCATCGAATTCCTGCGGGCGAAGCGCGGTGCGGCTCCGGCCGCTGGCTAGCTGCACCGAAGAGATAGACGGGAGGGCGAGGAGATCGATACTGCCCTTCGCGTGAGGTGCGGGTTCTTGAGCGGCTTCGCCGCGTCTGAGGTCGACGGGAGGGGCGAGATCTCGATGCTGCCCTTCGCGTGAAGTGCGGGTACTTGAGCGGCTGCGCCGCGTCTGCGGATCGCAGTACACGCGAGAGGACAGCATCGAGATCTCGCCCCTCCCTCAGATCAGAATCGCCGCGTCGGACCTGCCACGACCCGCCGCCGCCCGGCCAAGACGACTCCCCGTGCCAACCATGGAACGTTGGCGACGACTCGAAGGGAGAATTCTCCGGCGCCCGTAGGCGGCCAAGCGCGAGTGCAAGAAGCAAGACAGCACCCAAGGAGACACGCCGAACGCGCGGGCACCGGAGAATTCTCCCCCGAGCCGGAAGACGGCAGAGCCGGCTTTCGGGGGATGCCGAGGCCTCGACATTGTCTCGCGGCCTGTTTCTGAGCGGTTACTCCGTACTCATTCGGCCGG
>CAYSHI010000065.1:0-14640 GCA_964430745.1 uncultured Acidobacteriota bacterium
CGGTACTACTCGCTCGACGACGAGACCGTGCAGCAGAGCATCGACGCCTACGAGAATGCCCTGGCCCTGTATCCCGACGATTCGGCCTCGCGGAACAACGTCGCCCTCGAGTATTCCGAGCTCGAGCAATACGACAAGACCATCGCCCACTTCGAGGAGCTGTTGCGACGCGGCTCGCCGTTTCTGCCTTCTTATTTCAACACCGCCGTCGCGTACGTCAACAACGGCGAGTGTGACAAGGGGTTCGAGCTGATACGCGACTTCGTCCGCCGGCAGCCTGAGTACCATTTCGGCTACAGCGATCTCGGCGGCGTGGCGATGCTCTGCGGCCGCTTCGACGACGCCTGGGCGGCGTTCGGCACCTACGAGGAGAGCATCGAGGCCGGCCAGCCGGCAGACGTGTTCAACGGCAACCCGCAGTTCCAGCTACACGTTCTCGCCGACGAGTTCGATGAGGCGCTGCAGGCGAACGAGCTGCTGTCGGATTCGCCCAGCCCGGCGGCGCGTTACGCCGCCTACCCCTTCAATCGGATGATCGTGGGCACCTACCGAGGTGACGTGTCGGAAGCGCTGGTCGCCGCGCTCGAAACAGCCGACGCATTGCCCGACGATGCGGCACAGAAAGGCACGGTCCTGCGCAACGTCGCGAGAACGTACCTGCAACTCGGCGACACCGACAGGGCGCTAGCGTACGCCGAGCAGGCCCGCGGCCTGAGCCAGGACCTGGACGACCGATTGGACGTCGCCGCCACGACCGCCATTGCTCAGTCGCGTGCAGGCCGCTCGGTGGCCGCGCGCACCGCGGCACAGGAGGTCGAGCGCATGGGCGAACGCCTGCCCAACCCCTGGGTGCGGCGTCTGGAGCTGATGATCGCCGCCGAGCTCGCCGTGGCGCGCGGGGATGGTGATGAGGCAGTCGAACACCTGCAATCGGCAATCGAGCTGCTACCGCCCGGGCCGGACTTCGCGTTTGTCGACGACATGGCCGCGTACAGCTATGCTCTCGCGGCCGCGCTCCTCGAGGCCGGCGACCGTGTCGAAGCAGCGAGCCTCTTCGAGGCGGTGACGGAAGCGGGCTCGCAGCGGGCGCTGAACCCGTTCGAGTACGTGCGCTCGTTCTACTTCCTCGGCAAGATCGCCGAGGAGGACGGGGACGCTGCCGCGGCGCGTCGCCATTACGCGCGCTTCCTCGACTACTGGGGCGACGGCGAGATCGATCGGGATAAGGTGGACGACGCCCGATCCTTCGTCGGCGGCGACTGAGCCGCGCACCGGGAGCGCGCGGCCGGGTCCCTCAGAAGCTCCAGAGCGCCAGTGTCTCGTGATCCTTGATGAGCACGCCGCGCTCGGTGAACACCGGATGCGCCCAGGTCGGCGTCGACGCCACCTCATACTCCGCCAGCGGCTCATAGGTATCCGCGTCGGCGGCGAAGAACACCAGGCGCCCCTCGTCGGTGAGCACGGCGATGCGATCGCCGAGAGCCACGAACACCGCGTTTTCGCCCTCACGCCCCCGGGACGCCCAGATCGGTTCGCCGCTCGCGGCATCGAGGCAGACGAATTGCCCACGGCGGCGGTGGGTCATGCCGAACAATCGCCCCTCGACGGTCACAGGAGTGCTCATGTACAACGGCTGCCGATCGGATCGCCAGACCTCGACGGCCTCCCACCCGGCGGCCCCCTGGATGAAACCCAAGGAGAAGATATCCATATCGAGGCCGGAGAAAACGATACTCTCGCCCACGGCCACCGGCGTAACCGCGTTTTGCCAGGCCGAGGTGGCGAACCGCATGCTCCACAGGGTCGCCCCGGTGGCAGCGTCGACGGCGATGATGTCCTCGTTTGACTGAGTAACGAGAGCATCGGTTTCGGCAACGCGAACACGAATCGGTGAGGCGTAACCGGGCGTGAACTCGTCGTTGGCCCACAGCGTCTCGCCGGTTGCCGCGTCGAACGCCATCATCGCCCCGCCCTCGTCACCGCCGACATGTGCGAAGACCCGATCGCCGATGACGATCGGGGACATCGAGGCTCCCCAGATGGGCCACGGCTGCGGGAACGTGTCGGTGAAATCGTGACGCCAGATGACGGTTCCGCCGGCAGCATCCACGGCCGAGAGCACGCCGGAGATACCGAGCGTGAACACCCTGCCGGAGGCAACAACGGGCGTAGACTTCGGCCCCGGCCCGTGCTCGCGGGACGCCGATTCGACATCGAACACCGCTTCGTACGACTCGCTCCAGGTTTCGGATCCGTCGGCCAGCGACAGAGCGCGCAGGACTTCACGCCCGCCCTCGCGGCCGAACTGGTAAACCGTCTCACCCACGACAAGGGGCCCGGAGTAGCCCTCTCCAACGTGGATTCTCCACACCTCGGTGAGTTGCTCCGGAAGCGTTGCCGGTAGCGCCCGCGAATCCCCCACCCCGTCACGATTCGGCCCCCGCCACTGGCTCCAATCCGAAGACGCCTGCTGCGCGCCCAACTCGACGTCCCCGCCGGCAAGCATCACCAGCACCAACGCCGCCACACCCAACTTCACCCGTGATCTCATCGCGCTGTCTCTCTCCAGGGATCGACCCATTCAGCCCTGAGGAATACCAATGTCAACAACCCATCGCAACAGGCGCCTGCCTGCCGGGCGGGCGTGGAGAGGTGTGCGGATGCAAGGCGCGCGGTCTCGTCCGCGCCCGCCGGGCGGGCGTGGAGAAGTGTGCGGATGCAAGGCGCGCGACGGCGAGGGTGACGGAGCCGTACTTCACGTACGGCGGAGGAACCCGACCAAGCGCAACGCCGCAGACGCGCGCTTATCCGCGCCCGCCCCTAGTCGATGAGCTCTTTGAGCGACTTCCCACGCAGCGGGTGGCGCAGCTTGCGCAGCGCCTTGCCTTCGATCTGGCGAATGCGCTCACGGGTCACGTCGAAGAACTCGCCGATCTCCTCGAGGGTGTAGACGCGCTCTTCGTTGATGCCGAAGCGCATGCGTACGACCTTTTCCTCGCGAGGCGTGAGCGTCGAAAGCACGCGACGCGTCTGCTGGCTGAGGTCCTTCGCGAGCAGGGTCTCGACGGGCGACACGGCGTCCTCGTCGCTGATGAAATGGCCCAACGTCGACTCGCCGTCGCCGTCGTCGCCGATGGGCGTGTCCAGCGAGCTCGTCTTCTTGCCCGCCTGCAGCGCCAGCTTGACGGTGTCGAGCGGCACTTCCATGGCATCGGCGATCTCGTGCGGCTCGGGCTTGCGGCCAAACTCCTTATACAGCTCGGCGGCCGTCTGCGACACCTTGCGCATGGTCTCGGTCATGTGCACGGGCACGCGAATGAGCTTGCCCTTGTCGGCCAGCCCGCGCGTGATCGCCTGGCGGATCCACCAGGTGGCGTAGGTCGAGAACTTGAAGCCCTTGGTGTAGTCGAACTTCTCCACCGCGCGCATCAGGCCGATGTTGCCTTCCTGGATCAGATCCGAGAACGGCAGGCCGAAGTTCGTGTACTTCTTGGCGATCGAGATGACGAGTCGGAGGTTGCGCTCGGTGAGCTCGCTCTTGGCCCACTCCATCTTCGTCTCCGATTCCTCGATCGACTCGAGATAGCGGATCAGCTCCTCGCGCGAGAGCAGGTTCTCCTTGGTGCGCTCTTTGATGAGCTTCTCATCGCCGGCGTGAGCGGCCCGGGCGAAATCACCGGCAAGCCGGCGCATGCGCATGATGATCTCGTCGACGATGTCCTCGGTGAGCTTGAGCTGCTCGAGCTCCTCACCGATCTTGCCCTGCAATTCGATGAGCTCGAGACGTACCTGAAGCTCGGTATCGTCCCGGAGCTTGCGGTTGAGCTTGGCGCGGACCTTCCTCAGGTCAGCGCGCAGCTTGTCGACCTTGCGCAACGTGGCGAAGATCTTCTTGCGAGCGGTCGCCTCGCGACCGAGCCCGGTGGTGAAATCGTCGATGGCAAGCTCGCCGGACTTGAGGTCGTCGCGTCGCTCGAGCAGATACGCGCTGCCCAGCGGGCACGTCAACGCCGCCTTGACGATGCCCTGTTGCCCCTGCTCGATGGCGCGGGCAAGGCGCACTTCGCCTTCGCGATCGAGCAGCCCCTTCTGGCTCATCTCGCGGAAGTAGACCTTGATCGGGTCGGAGCTGTCGGCGCCGTCGATGTCATAGCGCTCGACGGCAGGCGACGCATCGTCATCGGAGTCGTCGTCCTCTTCAAAATCGACGACCGGCTCTTCCTCGACGACCTCGATGTCCATGTCCTCGATCAGACCGGCCATCGAGCGGCGGTCGGTGCCTTCAGCCGGGAGCACCTCGTCCAGCTCGTCATTGGTGACGTAGCCGCGCTCCTTGCCCAGCTCGACCAGGTCGTGAATCGCCTTCATTCGGTCTTCGTTCATACATCCTCGGGCAGTGGCAGTGCCGGTTCCCATAACGCTGTCGCGGAGGCCACGTGGGGGCGACGAGGGACTCTTCTCCCTACGCCGTGTGGCCGTCGTGGGGGGGCACAGCTAGTCAAAGCGGCAGATGCGGTCTGATTTGGGGCTTGGGATTTGCGGGATCGGTGGATAGACGAAGCCCATTGAACAAAGTCAAGTCTACGCATGTAATTCGTCAAAATCAAGGCGCCGCCGGGCGTCGAAAAGACCGTATCGACTCAGTTTCCCGGCTTCCGGAACTTCAGAACGTAACGATCCGCCTTG
This sequence comes from uncultured Acidobacteriota bacterium, assembly GCA_964430745.1. GTDB lineage: Bacteria > Acidobacteriota > UBA890 > UBA890 > UBA890 > CBDCGW01. Next base: position 4,687 of record CAYSHI010000065.1, read on the forward strand.
TGCCGCTCGGGGAAGCCGTCGACGGTGTAGTCGTCGTCCGGATTGGCCAGGATGTCGGATTCTTCGACCATTTCGAAGCCCGCTCCGGTGAAATCGTCGATCACGACCTGCTTGTTGAGCCGGTGAGCGCTCTCATCCCAGCCCTCGGCCGGTGTCGCCACCTCGACGATGCCGACGATCCCCCCTGGTTTGACGATGCGAAAGAACTCGGCGAGCTGCTGGGCGCGCGTCCACTCCTGCATCATCCATTCGACATCGTGGTAGTTGCGTATGGCGATGGCCACGTCCGCGCTCGCGGTGGGCACTTCCGTCATGCTCATGGAGAGCTCGACGTTGTCGAGGTCGACGTCCGCGATGCGCTGTGCAAGCGAATCCCCCTTGTACAGCATGCCGTCGAAGAGGCTCTCGTCGCCGTAGAACTCCAGAACACTATGAACGCGGCCGCTTTCGCCGACCAACCTCGACAAAAGGTGGGTGTTGTAGCCATCCGATGAATAGACATCGGCGACGACCATCCCGGGCTCGATGCCGAAGAACTCGTACACCTCGATCGGCTTGCGGTCGGCGTCCTGTTGCCGCTCGGCGTCCGGGCGCGACGGATCGTCGAGCGCGACGGGATCGAGTGACACGGCTGCGGGCTCCGCTTGCGCCGGCGGAGACGGCTCATCGGCGGGAGTACCGCAGCCCACGAGCACGAGCGACGCGATCACCGCAGGAGCGATGAGAAGGGGAATCGTGGGGGCGAAACGCCGAGAGTTGATCAACCGCCGGCGCGCCGCAAGGCATCGACCAGCGCGTAGACGAAGTCATCGAGCTCGACGGCGAGATCGTAAGCCCCGATACCATCCCGCTCGGCCGCCATCACACGGCGCTCCCGGTCGACGATGAGCTGCTTGACAGCCTGATATGCGCCGGAATGAGTGGGCGCTGCCGCTTGATACGGGTCTTCCTGCGGCAACCCGACGGCGACCAGCTCGCCGGTTTCGAAGAGCTCGGGCGCGACAATGACACCCTGCGGCTCGTCGCTTGAAAGATCGAGCTGGTAGATCGGTTGGCCCGAATCGCCGGACTCCACGTGCAGCGGCGGCGCAATCAGTTGGGCGTTCGGATCCGGCAGCTCGTCGAGATACTCTTCTCCTTCGAGGAGCTCGGCAACAAGCCGGCGTCGGGGAGGCTCCGGAGCCTTTGCCTCATCTTCGCCCTCGAGATCTTCGCTCTCCGGCGAATCATCGGCGACGTCTTCGTCGTCGGGCGCATCAGAGAGGTCGCCGTCGGCGCCTTCATCCGCCGCCGCGCGGGCGGCGGCCGCGGCCGCTACCTCGCCCGCCGATGAATCGATCTCAGCGGTCCCTTCGGACTCCCCCATTGACTCCCTCGCTTCGCGTCCACCGGCGCGCGGAAACGCCCCACCGGGCTCCGGCATCATGAGTAGCGCGTCTCTGTTTCGATGTTAAAAGTTACTATAACTGATTATTAATTTCTATCTCCAACTAAAAGGTGTTTGTTCATTGGTAAAATCGTTCATAATAATTATTGGCGTGCTATTGATACTAATAGTCATTAACGACACGCGTTTCGTAGGGGATTTCGGCCAGTCGTATACTGGTACCCGGTGACGATTCGGTCCGACGCCCAGGAGGTTGATCATGAGGGTCCGGCTGACGATCACGGGGCTCACGTTCGCATTCATCGTCTGTGGGATGGCGACCGTCGCGAACGCGGACACCGTGCACATGAAGAACGGGCGCTTGATCCAGAGCTCGAGTGTCCGGGTCGAGGGTGATCGCGTATTCGTCCGCCTGTTCCAGGGCGAGGTCGCGTTTCCGCTCGATCAGGTCGAGAAGATCGTCGAAGACGCGGAGGTCGAGCGGTCGGCGGCGCGTCAGGCACAAGCCGTCTCGCAGCCGCCGCCCGCAGGCGTACCGACTGCGGGGGCGACCCAGGAACCGATCCCTGAAGCCGGCGAAGGTCCCGCGGAAGAAGCCGGAGGCGACCCACCCGCGGCGGATCCGACTGTGGCCGATCCGGAGGAGGAGCCGCCGGAGCCCGCCCCGGAGGAGACGCGCGAGTACTGGCAGAACCGCATTCGACCGCTACGGGAGCAACTCGCGCAGATGGATCAACGGCTCCAGAACCTACGCTCGCGCAACGGCGCGGATGTGCTCGCTCAGATCGGCAGGATCGAGACCCAACGGGCGCAGGTGCAATCGCAGGTCGAAAGCATCACGCGCGAGGCACGCCGACTGAACGTGCCGAGCGGCTGGCTCCGCTGAGCTGATACCACGTCAACGGGGCGCGCTCGCCGGGCGAGCGCGCCCCGTGAAATCCTGCATTCAAGCTGCAGCTACGGCTATTCGGCGGTTTCCTTGACGCGTTGGTAGCTACCGTAGCGATGAGTTTTTTCCTTCACCGCGGGCAACGGACCGGGCTCGTCGCCGACCTCGGGGCTGCCCCCGTTGCTCGAGAACAGATCGGCGATGCCGCCGATGCTGCCCATGACGCCCGTGGCCTCGACGGGCAGGAAGATCTTCGTAGCCTGGCCATCGGCGATCGCCGCCAGCGCGTCGAGGTACTTGATGGCAATCAGGTCGTTGGTCGGGTCGCCCTGATGGATGGCGCCGTAGACCTTGCTGATGGCTTCCGCCTCGCCGTCCGCGACGGTGGTCTTCTCGTACTTCTCCGCGTCGGCGACCTCGCGGATGGCCTGAGCCTGGCCCTGGGCCTGGAGGATGGCCGACTGCTTGTCGCCAGTGGCGCGCTCGATCTTGGATTGCTTCTCGCCCTCGGCCTCGAGAATCATGGCACGGCGCTCGCGTTCGGCCTTCATCTGCCGATGCATCGCCTCGGTGACGTCGCGTGGCGGATCGATGCGCTGAATCTCGACGCGCACGACGCGGGTGCCCCACTTGTCGGTAGCCTCGTCAAGAATCTTGCGGAGCTCGGCGTTGATCGTCTCGCGTGAAGTCAACGTGTCGTCGAGCGCCATGTCACCGATGACGTTACGCAGGTTGGTTTGCGCCAGCTTCGTCGCCGCGGTGTAAAAGTCGGCGACGTTGTAGATCAACTTCACAGGATCGGTGGCTTCGTAGTAGACGACGGCGTCGACCGTGACCACGACGTTGTCGCGCGTGATCACCTCTTGCGGCGGGACGTCCACCACCTGCTCTCGCATGTCGACCTTGGTCATGCTGTCGAGCATCGGGATGATCAGCGTGATGCCGCTGTCGGCCGTGCGTAGGTACCTGCCCAAACGCTCGACGACGCCCTTCTGCCAGGGCCGCACCACGCGGACCCCCGTCGCGGCAAGAACGATGATGACGAAGCCAATAACCATCAACAGAACAACGGTTCCACTCATCGGTTACCTCCCCTTGCGATGTGGGTGACCGCCCAGGCTGCGGCTACGGCGACAACGAGAACGACGCCGGCGATGATAATGATCGCAAAGCTCATCCTCCCGTCGTCTCCCCGCCGGCGCCACGCGGCCGAACCACCACGTGCGTGCCGTCGATCCGCTGCACCTCTACGCTGGTGCCCTCGGGGATCGCCTCCTCGCTATCCGACGCCGCGCGCCATTCCTCGCTGCCGATCCTCACCCGTCCCGTCACGCCGTGAGGTTGCACCGACTCGAGAACCATCCCCACCTTGCCGATAACTCGATCAGCAGCGACACCGATGCCGGTGTCCGGCGTCACCCGGTCGGCGAAGCGCTTGAGTGGCAGCAACAGAGCCACGGACACGACAAGGAACGTGGCCCATTGCGTCACCAAGCCGAACCCCATGAACGCGAGCACGGCGGAAACGGCCGCGCCGATGCCGAACGGAAGGATGAAGAAGCCGGCGGTGAAGATCTCGCCGACGATGAGAAACGCCGAGAGAATGACCCAGAACCACTGCCAGGGTAGCTCCCAACCCATCGCGACCTCCTCTACGGTAGGTGCTCTTCGTTCGCTAACCCATTTTTGCCGCAAAGCAACAAAAACTGCGGGACAAATGTCCCTATTGCGCGAGCATCTCGATGGCGTACATCACCAGGGTGTTCGGGGAAATCACGAAGCGCTCCTGGCCGGGCACATCCGGAGCATAGAACCCGCCCTCCCCGTAGGCGGCGGAGGACGGCACGAAGACGAACTCCTTGCCGCCCCGGCGCATCCGGGAGATCGCCTCGTCGAACCCGAGGGCAACGCTCGATTCACCGACGACGTATTCGAAGACGGCGCCGTCAAGATCGACGTTCTGGGGGCCGCCGTCGGCGGAACTGGCGAAGGGAACCTCTTCGAACAACGGCCCGATGGCCCCGATCATGTGTCCGCGGTAGCGCAGGGCAATGCCCGCATAACGGATCGAGACCCGGTCGCCCTCCGAAACGCGTCCGCCGCGCCCGAGACGTTGCGGGAATCGCAGGATCCCGTACGCACCACCCTGGGTGAACCCCGCGCTGCGACTGAAGCGCTGCATGACCCACTGTCGCTCCAGGCTCACACGATCCCGAGCATCGTTCTCGGCCCGAATCTCCGCGGCCTCCACTGACCTCTCGAAGCTCTCCGTGTCCGGGCGAAAGGCCTCGGCCTCGGCCCCGACACGCTCGATTCTGATCTTCTCGATCACGTCGCCCTGCTCCACGGCACGGACGACTTCCATGCCCTCGACGACGTCGCCGAAGACAATGTAGTCGCCATCGAGGTAGGAGCGATTGCCGAGCGTGATGTAGAACTGGGCGCCGTTGGTGCCCGGCCCACCGTTGGCGATGCCGAGCGCGCCGGCGTGGTCGTGGCTCAGATCTGCGTGGATCTCGTTGGGATAGGTGTACCCCGGCCCTCGCGCCTCGCTTCGATCGGAGGCAGGCGCCCCGGCCTGGATCACGTGGCCGTCCACGACGCGGTGGAACGGCGATCCGTCGTAGTACGGCTCACCGGGCTCGAACGCTTCGTTGGCGACGGTGCCTTCGGCGAGGCCGATGAAGCTCGTCACCGCCAATGGCGCTTTCTCGTACTCCAGGCGGGCGACGATCGCGCCCTTGTTGGTGTCGATACGAGCGTATACGCCGTCGGGACGCTGCAGGGGTCGAGCCGTCGGCGGGGCAACGGACTCCACGGCCACGGCCGTGCCGAGGATTACGAAGTTCGCGATCAAGAGCAGGGAGTAAGATCGCAGCCGCACTAGTGCGTGCCGGCGGCCAGCGGGATCAGCGGCTTGCCGTTGATCTCGATGCCCCGCACCTTCGACGTGAGCAGCTCGCCGCCCGGGATCGACAACACGACCTTGAAGCCGAGAAGCACCCAGCCCACCTTGACCATGGAGCCGCGCCCGGTCAGCGTCGCGCCGATGAGGTTGGCGCGCGCTTCCTCGTTGATGAACTCGCCGTCGCCCGTGGCAACGCCGCGGCCGCGGTCGGGATCATCGAGACGCAGCTGGTAGACCGAGTTCACGGTGCGGATGCTGACGAGATCACCGGGGCTGAGAACGCGCGTGTCCACACCCTCGTCCATCCGCATGTTTTCGAGGGACGACTCGACGTTCAACGGTACTTCGAATGTCGATGCTGTGTTCATGAAAGCGACCCAGCGGCCATAAGACGCTCATCACCATCGAACGCCGTCGGGCGGCGAGCGATGGACTGTTCAAACTATACTCCCTTACTCGGCGCTCAAGCCAGGAGGAACTACGCTGCGACATTTCGGCCGCAACAGTACGCTCTTCGTCCGCGGGCTCGTGCTTTGCGTCACCACGTGGGCGGTCACCGCCGCGCCCGGCCCCATCCACGCGCAAGCGGCGCTCGCGCCACGTGCCGCGGGGGACCTTGCCGCCGCCCTCGAGCACGACTGGAGATGGTCGCGCTTCACCACGACCTCGGGACTTCCCTCGGATTCCGTCGATGACCTCGTGGAGGCTGCGGACGGCACCGTCTGGGCCGCGACGCGTCGCGGATTGGCCTGGTTCGACGGTTACCGATGGAACGCCGTGGGCGCCGCGGACGGCTTGCCGGAGCCAGGAGCCAAGTCACTCGTCGCGATCGGCGCCGACGAGATCCTGGCGATCGTCGGGGGGCGGCTCTATCGGGGAGGCCGGAATGGTTTTCGGGCGGTCGAAATCACCGTCGACGGAGCCTCGTACCGCGCGGTGGCCATCGGCCGAGGCACGCCCCAGGAGGCCTTTATTCTCACCACCGGCGGGCAAGAGCCTCGCCTCGAGACCCTGGTCTACGACGGCGGTTCGTTCCGCTGGGTAACACCACGACTCCAGTCTTTCGCCGACCCGGAGGAAGGACTCTTGTGGGGCAACGGTGCCGGGGCCTTCTGGCTGCCCACCGACCGAGGGCTGCAGCGGTGGGAAAACGGCGTGTGGGAGGAGTACATTTCCTCGGCGCTGGACGGCGGCGTCGCGGTGACGAGCATCGTCGAGACCGCGGACGGCGCGGGGATCGCGTCGATCGAAAACCCGCCGCGAGCACGCGGAATCTGGGAATGGTCCCGTGGCGAGGCGCCACGCCGCAATCCCACCGAGACTGCGGATCTTTTCGCGTCGGTGGATATCTCGCGCGACGGAGACGCCGTCGTCGTGTACCGATCCGGTCACGCCCACGTTCGCCAGGGCGGACAGTGGTCGCGGGTCGACAGGGTGCCGGGGCAGTTGGGCGGCGTGCAGTTCATCAAGTTCCGAGAAAACGGCGATCTCTGGCTCGCCACCCAGAACGGTCTCTACCTCTTCCGCAGATCACTCCAGCGCTGGACGGAATACGAGGCCGTCTCCCTCGACTTGCGCAACGAGATCCTCGAGATCCTCCCCACCCGCGATGGCTCTTTTTGGCTCGCGACCGGGGACGGGATATCGATCCGCCGAGTGAACGGCGAGATCGACCGGGTCGACAGCATCAACGGAACGGACCTCCGCGAGGTCACCGGTTTGGCGGAGGATCGCCACGGCGGTGTCTGGGTGTCGAGCGGGTCCGCCCTCCAGGGCGTTTACCGTTGGAACGGGAACATCTGGCAGCACTTCGGCGCTGAGGACGGGTTGCCGGCCCTTCGGGTGCACAAGATCCGGCCGGATCGGAGCGGCCGGCTGTGGTTCCTGGGCATGGCCCCCATGACGGGGCTGGCTGTGAGTCGGCCCGAACCCGGGGCATACGTCCTGGCCGACGACGGCAGCGGTCCCTGGACAGGCGAGGCCCGATTCGAGGCGTGGACCCCCGAGCAGGGCCTGCTGGACGGGCGCGTCTACGATTTCGCCGAAGCCGCCGACGGAGCCCGCTGGTTCGCGACATCCGGAGGCCTGAGTCGCTGGCGTGAAGGAACCTGGACACACTGGACGACGGCAAACGGCCTGCAGAGGAACCGTATCTTCACGCTCGTCGTCGACGAGAACGACAAACTGTGGTTTGGCGATCAGGGAAGCGGGCTAGGCTATATCGACGGCGAGGATCGGCCGGGGTACCTGACCACGGCCGACGGGCTGATCAGCGACATCGTCCAGGAAGTGCGGCTCGCACCCGGGGGCGGGCTGTGGATCTCGACCCGTGGCGGCCTCTCGCGGCTGCGCGGCGATGAATTCCTGCGCTTCGGCATGGCATCCGGGCTGAGCACGCCGATTCTGTGGCCCATTCTTCCTCTCGAGGACCGGGTAATCGTGGGCACCTCCGGCAGGGGCGTCAGCGTATTGAGCCTGGCTGAGACCTCGATCCCACCCCCCCGCGTGCTGTTAGGCCCGTCCGTGGTCGGCGAGCACTCTGCCCTGCTGCGCTGGACGGCAGATGCCTATTGGGGGCAGCTTCCGCCGGAGTCGATCCTCACGCGGTTTCGACTGGACGGTGGCGAGTGGACCGCGTGGTCGACCGCTCGTGAGCGATTTCTGGCCGGAATCCCCCCCGGGGAGCACGCCTTCGAGGTACAGGCCCGCGGCTTGTTCGGAGACCCGGACGCTTCAACCGTCGCTGGAAGTTTCGCCACGGTCCTGCCCTTCTACGTGCGACCGGGCTTCTACATTCCCGTCGGTGCGCTGCTTCTGCTCGTGGCGATGCTCGCCGAGAGCCGCCGGCGACATGCTTCGGCCCTGTGGCAGCGCGACAAGGAGCACCGCCGCCGCCTCGAGGATCGCGTAGCCGAGCGAACGGACGCCCTGAGGGAAAGCGAGGAGCGCCTCCGCTTGCTCATCGAAACGGTCCACGTCATACCGTGGGTTGCGGCCGGTGAGACCTGGGACTTCACCTACGTCGGCCCCCAGGCCGTTGACGTTCTCGGGTATCCGGTCGAGCAATGGTACGAGCCCAGCTTCTGGCAGGACCACATGCACCCGGACGACGCCGAAGCCGCTCTTGCCTACTGCAACCGCCAGGTCACGGTCACGGACCGCTATGAGTTCGAGTACCGCATGCTTGCCGCCGACGGCAGCGTCGTGTGGCTGCACGACCTGGTCGCCGTGGATCGGCAGGACGGTCAACCGACGATGCTGCGCGGATTCATGATCGACATCACCTCGCGAAAGCGGGCAGAGGCGGAGCGCATCGAAGCAGAGTCCGAAGCACTCGAGCATCGCGAGCGCCTCGCTCATCTGTCTCGCGTCAACATGCTCGGCGAGATGGCGACCGGCATCGCCCACGAGGTCAACCAGCCGCTCACGGCCGTTTCCACCTACACGCAGGCGTGCCGCCGCATGATCGAGGCGGGATTGATCGACGAGGACCAGATCATCGACGTGCTCTCTCGCATCTCCGAAGAGGCGGTGCGGGCCGGCGACATGATTCATGGGCTCAAAGCCCTCGTGCGCAAGCGCAGCAGCGAGTTGCGTGTGTGCAACGTCAACGACCTCGTGCGCGAGGTCATCCCTCTGGCCGAGGTCGAGGCCCGTCCGCTCGGGATCGAGCTCCGGCTGAGGCTGGCCGAGGACCTTCCCGATATTCTGGCGGACGAGGTGCAGATTCAGCAGGTCGTGCTCAACCTCATTCGCAACGCCATCGAAGCCACCACGGCGGCCACCGGATCTGTTCAAGTCGACACCGCCCGCGTCGAGGGCGACATGATCGAGGTTGCCGTCGGTGATCACGGCACAGGCGTTACCGATACCGACCCCGAGCAAGTGTTTCAGCCCTTCTTCTCCACCAAACAGGAGGGCATGGGCATGGGCCTTTCCATCAGCCGCAGCATCATCGAGGCGCATGGAGGCCAGATTGCCTACCGCTCGCGGGAGGGTCGCGGGTCGACGTTCTTTTTCCGACTCCCGGCCGAGCAACAACTGACCGCGAGCGCGCGTTGAGCTCGAAGCCTCCGGCGCGGCCCCTCTCGCACCATGAGCGCTGAGCGCAACCCTGACCACCCGCGCGTCCGCGCGTTGAGCGGTGGCCGCCGGGCGTCGGCCGTGTTCGCCGGCATCCGTCTCGTGGTGTCGCGAGCCGACGACCCCCCGTTTTCGGTCGATGCCGCGGTATTCGAGGAGGACACGTGGCTGGCGCTGAGCACGCCGGCGACCATTCTCAGCTCTCCCGAGCACCCGGTCCGAGTGATGACGCAGGCCTGGAACGCGCATCCGCGGAAGCCGGGAACGGTGGTCGTAAGGGCCGGATGCCCGACCCGACTACTCGCCGTTGTCCACGACCTCGACCGGGATCCATCGTGGACCAGCACCTGGGTCGAGCGGGCCTTGAGGGAGGCGGTACGCATCACCATCGCGCGAGGTCATGACTCTCTCCGGCTTCCTCTCCTGGGGACGAAGCACGGCAGGCTGCCCCCGCTCGAGTTCGTCCGCATGCTGCGGCAAACGATCGTGGCGAACGCCCTCCCCCCGCCCCGGCCCCCGCGGTTGCGGCGCATCTGGATCGCCCGCGGAGAGGAAGACGGGATCGCGCTTCTGCGCGAGCTGACGGGGTCCGGTGAAGTCGACTCTTAGTGGATTGTAACGTCGTAGCTAGGCGGGAACGCTAGGGGCAGCGATACCCTTTTCGCGTGAGGTGCGCGGGGAAAGGGA
>CAYSHI010000066.1:0-28911 GCA_964430745.1 uncultured Acidobacteriota bacterium
AGATCTCGATGCTGCCCTTCGCGTGAAGTGCGGGTTCTTGAGCGGCTTCGCCGCGCTTGCGGATCGCAAACACACGCGAGAGGACAGCATCGAGAACACGCCCCTCCCTCAGATCTGATGCGCCGAGGCGGACCTGCCACGTCCCGCTCCCTCGCGACCGAGACGACTCTCCGTGCCAACCATGGAACGTTGGCGACGACTCAAAGAGAGAATTCTCCGGCGCCCGTAGGCGGCCGAGCGCGAGTGCATGAAGCAAGGCAGCACCCAAGGAGACACGCTGAACGCGCGGGCGCCGAAGAATTCTCCCCCGAGCCGGAAGACGGCGGGAGCCGGCTTTCGGGGGATGCCGAGGCCTCGACATCGTCTCGCTGTCTGTCTCCGAGTGGTTACTCCGCACATGATCGGCCGGGCGGAGGTGTCGGCGGGCAGCGGGCGTTCAGCGGGTCACGGAAGTAGCTGTCTGGCGCCAGGCGCTCGCGCTCGGCCGCCTATGCTGCCCGCCGATACCTCCGGCGGACGGCGGTAGGTCCCATGGCCACCTCAGTCCATCAGGATCGTCGGTGCGGATGCGTTTGCGCACGGAGCCTCGTCTTGACGGACGGATGCAGAGGGTCGGGGCGGGGCAACAAAGCTCCCGTCTAACCCACGCCCGCCCGCAACCCAGCACCTACAGTTCCGTTTCCCAACGAGTCCGAGAAACCTCCTCTTCGTCGCCGACGCGAGAAACGCTGATGTCGTCGAGCCCGCGGCCGTCGATGGTCACGAACGACGGCGCCGCTGCTCGATCGAGCGAGCCGAACGATCGTACGCCGGAGCGCTCTCCCGACGAACGGGCGGCTCGATCGCCGCTGGTGAAGCTGCCCGAGCGAAACTCCACGGCCATTTCCTGCAGCTCCGAACGCGGATAGCGCGCAAACCAGGACTTCCACCAGGCGGCCGCGTCTTCGGGCGTCCAGGTGCCGGCGTCGGCGCAGTCGAGAAGCTGCTTGCGAAGCACGAGCGTGCTCGTCGGCCGCTGCCCGGGGTCCTTTGCCAGGCAACGCATGATCGTCGCTTCCAGATCGCGCGGCACCGACTCGACGCGCTTCGAGGGCGGAATCGGCAACGACACCTGGTGGTGGCGGATGAACTCGGCCACCGAGTCGGCGTCGAAGATCGGCTTGCCGGTGAGCAGGAAATAACCGACCACAGCAAGCGAATAGGTATCCGATAACCGTGACACGCCGCCCTCGCGGATCGCCTCCGGAGCCATGGTCTCGGGCGTCCCGACGATGCGCTTCTCGTCCTCGCTCCGGGTCTTGCCGTCCTGGGCCGCGAAGACACCGAGGTTTTTCACCAAACCGAAGTCGAGGATCTTCACCACATCGTGCTCGCCACCCTGTTCGCACAACATGATGTTTGCCGGCTTGATGTCGCGGTGAACGATCCCCTTCGAATGGGCTTCGCCGAGCGCCCCGCAGGCCGCGCTCATCACGTGGATGACGCGTCCCGGGGGCATGGGTCCGTCGAGCTCCACGATGTCGCGCAGATCGGCGCCGTCGAGGTACTCCATGGCGTAGTAGAAGACCCCCTCCGGTGTATGACCGTAGTCGAAGATCTCCACCGTATTGGGATGCGTGAGCCTGCTGGTCTGCTGCACCTCCTGCTCGAAGCGCTGGAGCACGCCGGCGCCGGTGATGTCGGGCCGAAGCAACTTGACGGCCGTGGGTCGCTTGAGCATGGCGTGGCGAGCCAGAAACACCTCGCCCATCGCGCCGGCGCCGACGCTGCCGTGAATCTCGTATTGACCGAGCTGCTGCGCCTGGTAGCTGCGCTGGCGCAAGCCCAGGTTCACCCGAGAGGCCACCGCGGCCACCGCCATGGAGCCCAGCAACAGCATCTGGTTCTGCATCACCATGTCGACGAAGTGCCTCGACGGATAAGGCTGATCGGGATAGAAGGCGTACGAGGCCCCGTAGTAAAGCTGGATAGCGAGCACGCCGAGGGGCGCCGGCAACGACAGGGCGACGGTCCGGCGGGCCGTGCTGGGCACCAACATGCCGCGCGTCAGGATGACGAAGCAGAGAAACGGCACCACCACGGCGAAGCCCGAAAACGAGAACGTGTGCACCGCGGCGTACAGAACGAGCACCGGAATCATCAGGGACTGCAGGAAGACGGTGTCGAGCGCGGCCAGCGCGACCGCGGACAATCGCCGACGCTTCAAGGTCCAGTGCAACCCTGCGGCGAACGCCAGCAGAATGGTGACCATCGCGTTGGGGAAGACGACGAGCACGCGGGCCAGTTGCCACAGGTAATCGCCCTGAGCGTTGACCATGTTGGCGACGGCGAAAGACGCCAGCAGAAAGGCCGTGAACAACGCCAACCCCCCCGTGAGCATGCGCAATCGGCCCTGCAGGAAAGCGCGGGTCTCTTCTTCGAATCCGACGTTGTCGTCGCGGCGCGGCGTGCTGGCCGGGTCGGACGAATCGACGATGCTGAGCAGGGTCATGCGGGAACCGGATTGGTGGGGGGCAGGACGTTGCGTGGCCTCCGTCGCGAACACCGTCGCCGCCGTCGCGGACACAGGGGCCGTCGACCGACGGAGCACGCCACTAAAGATTAGACGCTCGGGGGGCCGTTCGGGTTCACTCGCGTAGTAAGATTCGTCCTTCTCGTGGGGGCGAGCGCAGCCGGGTCGTGAAGGGACAGCTCGGAACGCGCAGCCATGAGCACGCAGCCCGCCCCCGCACCCGGAGACCGCGCACACGGCCACGCCACGCGCGAACGTACCCACTCCGCCACGGATCGCACCCCTTCTGTTTCGCGACCCGCCGTCGGATCCGACTCCGAATCACCCCACCTGGACAAGCTCAACCCGGCTCAGCGTCGCGCCGTGTTGTATGGATTGCCGCAACGAGCGGGCACGTCGCTCGCCACGGGCGGCGAAGAAGATTCCCCGCCTCCCCTGCTGATCATCGCCGGCGCCGGCACCGGCAAGACGATGACCCTCGCGCACCGCGTCGCCGAGTGTGTGCTCCGCGGTCACGAGCCGGGCCGCATCCTGCTGCTCACTTTCACCCGCCGCGCGGCCCGCGAGATGACGCGCCGAGCCGAGCGAATCGTGGCGCTGGCGGCGCGCTCGGAAGCGGGGCGCCGGCGAATCGGCGCCGGTTCACTTCGCTGGGCCGGTACGTTTCACGCCGTCGCCAACCGACTGCTGCGCCTCAACGCGCCCTCAATCGGCCTCGACCCGTCGTTTACCGTGCTCGACCGCTCGGACGCCGAGGACCTGCTCGACGTCGTCCGACACCAGTCGGGATTGTCGCGGCAAAAGAAGCGCTTCCCGCGCAAGGGAACCTGCCTGGCGATCTACTCCCGCTGCGTCAACAGCGGCGACCGCATCAAGGTGGTGCTCGACCACGCCTTTCCCTGGTGCGCCGATTGGGAGGACGAGTTGCGCGAGCTCTTCCGTATCTACGTCGAGGCCAAACAGACGCGTTCGGTGCTCGATTACGACGATCTCCTGCTGTACTGGTATCACCTCATGCAGGAGCCTTCGCTGGCACGGAAGGTCTCGGAACGTTTCGACCACGTTCTCGTGGACGAGTACCAGGACACCAACGCGCTGCAGGCTTCGATCCTCCTGGCGCTGCGCCCTGAGGGCCGAGGGCTCACGGTCGTCGGCGACGACGCCCAGGCGATCTACGCTTTCCGCGCCGCCACGGTGCGCAACATTCTCGACTTCCCGAAGCACTTCGAGCCGAACGCCAAGGTCATCACACTGGAGCAGAACTATCGCTCCACGCAGCCCATCCTCGACGCCGCCAACGCCGTGATCGGATTCGCGGCCGAGCGTTTCACCAAGGACCTGTTCTCCGAGCGGCCGTCGCAGCAGAAGCCGCGCGTGGTCACGGTCGAGGACGAGAACGACCAAACCGAGTACATCGTCGAGCGCGTGCTCGAAGCTCGCGAGGCGGGCCTGGCGCTGCAGGACCAGGCCGTGCTGTTTCGCACGACACACCATTCCGACCTGCTGCAGATCGAGCTGGCGCGCCGCAATATCCCGTTCGTCATGTACGGCGGGCTACGTTTTCTCGAGGCGGCGCACGTCAAGGATCTTCTCTGCGTTCTGCGCTGGGCGGAGAACCCGCGCGACGGCATCGCCGCCTTCCGTACCTTGCAGCTCTTCGCCGGGATCGGCCCGGCGGGCGCACAGAAGATCCTCGATGCCGCCACCGCCGACCCCTCACGCGAGGGCTTTTCGCTGGCGGGTATCGAGCCTCCCGCCGCGGCGCGCGACGACTGGCCGGCCTTCGTCGAGCTGATGGGTAGCCTGACCCGTCAGGATTGCGACTGGCAGGGGCAGGTCGGCGAAGCTCGCCGATGGTACGAACCCCACCTCGAGCGCCTCTACGACGCGCCGATGGTACGCGTCGGCGACCTCGAGCAGATCGAGCTCATCGCCTCGCAGTATCCGAGCCGGGAGCGCTTTCTGTCGGAGGTCACGATCGATCCGCCGTCGGCCAGCGGCGACCTCGCCGGCGTGCCGCACCTCGACGAAGACTTCCTGATCCTCTCGACCATCCACTCGGCGAAAGGACAGGAATGGGACAACGTCTTCGTCATGAACCTCGTCGACGGGTGCATCCCGTCGGACATGGCCACCGGATCGGCGGAGGAGATCGAAGAAGAGCGCCGCCTCCTGTACGTGGCGATGACGCGAGCCAAGAACGAGCTCGATCTCGTTCACCCGCTGCGCTTCTACGCTCATCGGCAGCACCGCCACGGCGAGCGCCATGTGTACGCGCCGCTGTCGCGCTTTCTACCTGGCGCCATCGCCGACCGGTTCGAGACCGCGTCGCACGGCAGAATCGCCGGACGCGACGCCACAGACGCCGGCGGATCCGGTGTGCGGGTCGACGTGGCCGCCCGACTGCGCGAGATGTGGTGACGCCCCTGCTCAGGCCTTGGCTTCGCGGCGCCGGTGTCGCCAGACGACGAACCCCACCGTCAGGGCGCTGACAGCGACGATGCCCTTGATGAGCGGCATCAGCCAGGGCGCGTGGAGGAAGTACTGCAGCGAGTAGAAAAGAAACACCGGCGCCAACGCCATGACCGTCCACGCCCAGATCCACAGGGCGATGAAGCGCAGCGCCACCCACGACCACAAGGACAGGAAGATCAGGATGGCCCAGAAGCGGGGAAGCGGAGCGATGCCGCGAATCATGTAGTAGTCGGGGCCCACCACCATGGCCGTGATGACGGCGGCGCAGACCACGGCCCAGGCGATCAATAGCGGCAACCGATGCTTGCGGATCCGGCTCTCGGCTCTTTCGCGAAAGGTCATGCCGGCATTTCACCGCATCGGCGGGGAGCTACGAAGCTCTTTGTAGTCGATGGGGCTCAACCTTCCGGAATTCCGGGGATCGGTGTTCGTCCGTGGGACGCCGATGTTGGCATCGGACGGCGGTTTGGAGGCGACTGCGGAGCTCAGCCGCGGGTGTTGCGTACGGCCCGAGCGGCTCGTTTCCGATCGACGGTGCACTCTGGCCGTTGCTGAGCCGTCGAGTTCTCTGTCGCGGGACGCACGCGGCAGCGAATGGCACGCACCTTGCTCCGATAGTCGGTAACGAATCACACGGCCAAACCACAGGAGGTCGCCATGGCAGCGACACTCATCGGTAAGGTGGGCGGGCTCCGGCTCGTCAACGCGGCACTTCTAGTACTCGTCGGCACTCTCATCGTCGCGGGCGCATGCAACTACGGGCCCGACGCTCCGCAGGTGGATCAATCCACCCTGTGGATGGACACGGTGCAGCGCGGCGACATGACCATCGAGCGGCGGGGTGCCGGGCAGCTCTTCGAATCCGACTCCGGCGAGATGTTCGCGCAAATCCGCGTTCCCGAGCGACAGAGCTTCGATCTCGCGGTCGGCCAGACGGCGGTTGTCGACCTTCGTTTCGCCGAAGTCGAGGCCCGCATCCTGGACCTCGACGATCGTATTGTCCAGGGGACGCGTGTCGTGCGCCTGGAGTTCCCGGAGGCCCTGCCCGAGGAAGCGCTTCCGGGGATGTCGATCGACGCTCGCATCCGGCTCGAGGTGATCGCGGACGTGTTGTTCGTCGGCAAACCCGCGTACGGGCAGTCCAATAGCCGCATCGGCCTTTTCAAGCTCGTCGACGATGGACGCTTCGCCGAGCGTGTCGAGGTGCGACTCGGACGCAGCTCGGTGAACCTGATCGAGATCGAGGCGGGGCTCGAAGAGGGCGACGAGATCATTCTCTCCGACATGTCGAGCTGGGACGCGGTCGATCGCGTGGCAATGCGCTGATTCATCTACCGTCGGTAGGCGGAGGGCCCGGTGGGCCGAACGGCCGCCAACCGTCGAGTGTGAGCGGCCCCGTCCAATCTCACCCGGAAGATGCCCATGCCGACCCCGACGAAGGCGCTCGGCCAAGAATGTCTTGAAGTATCTTTTGAAACGTTTTGCAAGGTTTTAATACGTTATTCATAGTTTAAATAAGTATTGCTAGTCTCAATAAGTTTCTTGCATCATATGGCGATCAGACACGAATCGCCCAAGGCCCACCCAGCCCTGGGGACCTGCTTTCGGCGGCGTTGAATCCTGCGGCTCGAGTTCCGGGGACGATCAGGCACGCCGTCTCGCTGGGAGGCTTCCGATGCTCGAAGAGGTGCGCGCCGCCGGCAGGCGAGCGAGAGCAAGACGTTCCGGCCGTATCGCATGGGCTCGGTCTTCCGCTCTGGCCCTGCTACTGACCTTCACGCCCGCCGCCGGCGCACACGCCCGGGGCGTGGCTCAGGAATCGATCCCTCAACAAGACATCACCGAGCTGAGCATCGAGCAACTGCTCGAGGTGGAGATCTACTCGGTCTCCAAGAGGGCGGAGCCGCTCACCGACGCGGCCGCAGCGGCGTATGTCCTCACGGCGGACGATATCCGCCGCTCCGGATCGACGACGATTCCCGAGGCGCTGCGTATGGTACCCGGGGTGCAGGTCGCGCGTATCGATGCGAACAAATGGGCGATCACCGCGCGCGGGTTCAACGGCCCGTTCGCCAACAAGTTGCTGGTGATGATCGACGGTCGAAGCGTCTACACGCCGCTGTTCTCCGGCGTCTGGTGGGATGTCCAGGACACGCTCATCGAGGACATCGAGAGAATCGAGGTCATCCGCGGCCCGGGATCGACGCTTTGGGGATCGAACGCGGTCAACGGCATCATCAACATCATCACCAAAGAGGCCGGCCAGACGCAGGGCAACTTCGCCAGCCTGGCGATCGGCGGCGAGGAACGGCCGAACCTCAACTACCGCTATGGCGGCGCTCTTGGCGATGCGGGTCATTGGAGAGCATACGGTCGGTACCGCAACCACGCGTCGTTCGAAAGACCCGATGGAACCGAAGCCGGCGATGCGTGGGACGGCATTCAGGCGGGATTCCGGTTGGACCTCGAGACCTCCGAACAGGCCTCGTGGCGGATTCATGGCGACGCCTATGCGGGAACCAGCGGCACTCGCTACTCGGTCTTCAGCCAGCAGCTCCCTTTCTTGGACGAGACCTCCGACGAGAGCGACGTCAGCGGCGGCAACCTGATGGCCGTCTACCAACGGGCGCTGGGCGAGTCCTCCAGCTTCGAGTTCCGCTCCTACTACGACCGCACTTCCCGCCATCTCTACCTGACGGAATACGACGTCGACATCCTTGATGTCGAGGTCCAGCACGACACCGGCCTCGGGGCCCGAAACCATCTCACCTGGGGGCTCGGTTACAGGCTGATCAGCGACACCACGGTGGGCAGCTTCACGCTCTCGTGGGATCCCTCCGAGAAGACGACGGACCTGTTCAGCGCATTCGCTCAGGACGAGATCGACTTCTTCGGCGACAGGCTGCGCTTGATCTTCGGCGCCAAGGTCGAGCACAACGACTACAGCGGCCTCGAGGTGCAACCCAACGTCCGCTTTTCCTGGAGCTTCGCAGAGAATCACCACGTCTGGGGCGCCGTCACGCGAGCGGTTCGTACGCCATCCCGATTCGACAGCGACTCCCGCACCGTGGGCGCCATCATCCCGGCTCCGATGTTGGGAATCCCCGTCGACGCGCCGGTCGTCATAGAGCTCCGTGGCTCCGACAACTTCCTTTCCGAGAAGCTCATCGCCTACGAGCTCGGCTACCGGGTCCACATAGCAAACGAGGCCTCTGTGGACGTTGCCGCCGCCTACAACGACTACGACGACCTACGGTGGGCGGACCCTGGCCCCGTGGAGATGGGACCGAGCTCGATCACGGCGCCGTGGGTCTTGAACAACCGGCGGACCGGTCGCAGCATCGCCGCGGAAGTGGCTGCCGACTGGCGGCCATTCGAGTGGCTGCGTCTGCGACCTTCGTACGCCTATCTGAGCTTTGATCTCGACCCACAGAGCTCGCCCAACAAGTCGATCGTTCCGCTCTTCTTCGCCGAGGAGGCGATGGCTCCCGAGCACCAGTTCTTGCTGTGGGCGTCGCTCGATGTCTTGCCGGACACCGAGATCGATTTCACCCTGCGCTCGGTGGACGAGCTGTCAGCCGCCGCCATCGACAGCTACGTGACCACCGACCTGCGGGTCGGCTGGCGCCCCAACGGGCACTTCGAGGTCTCGCTCATGGGCCGCAATCTGATCGAGGGTTCGCATACGGAGTTCGTTCCACAACTACTGGGGGTAAGTACGATCATCCCGAGAAGCGGCGTACTCAAGGTCGATCTCTGGTTCTGATGGCGGTGGACAACGCCACGCGACCCGCGCTCGAGAAGAAATCATGCGACAGCGATCCATAGCGCTTCTGCTCCTGCTGGCGGTCGGCACAGCGACGCTGGCCGGCGCCGGGACCACAACGCAAGAGATCGACGAATACCGCGTCAAGGCCGCATTCCTTCTCAACTTCGCGCGGTTCGTGCAGTGGCCTGCCGACGCTTTCGCGGCCCCTGACGCACCGCTCCGGCTGTGTGTGATCGGCAAGGATCGGTTCGGCAACCGACTCGATGTGCTCGAGGGAAGAACGATTCAGGATCGGCGGGTGGTCATTGTCGAGCCGGGCAGGAGTATGGCCCTGGCGCAGACCTGCCATGTGCTCTTCGTCAGCCGATCGGCGAGCGGCGTGTCAGGGATCATGTCGGACAGCGTCACGCTTCCCATCCTGACCGTGACCGAGAGCGAAGGCGGCGAAGGTGCACGCGGCATCATCAATCTGGTCAAGGCGTGGAGCAACTCGAACGACGGGCCTGCCGACCGATTCCGGATCATGTTCGAGATCGACGTAGCGGCCGCTGAGACTGCCGGCTTGGAGGTGGGGTCACGCCTCCTCGAGTTGGCCCTGGTGCGGAACAACACACAATGATCCGCTGGTTACGGAGCCTTTCACTGAGTCGCAAGCTGGTCGGCATGAACGTCGCGATCAGCACACTGGTGCTCGGGCTCGCCCTTGCGGCGCTTCTGGTGACTGACGCCGTGACCTTCCACAGAACCACGACGAGGAATCTCACGTCGCTGGCGGGAGTGATCGCCCACAGCAACACGGCGACCCTGCTTTTCGACGATCCTCGCGCGGCCCGGGAAAACCTGGAGGCGCTGAGGGATCACGGGGAAGTCGCCTCGGCAATCATCTTCAACGTCGAGGGGCAGATCTTCGCCCAATATGTAAGCCTGCGCATCGACAACGCGCTCAGCGATCGGCTGGCGGACCGCCTGTCCCGACCTGCCGAACGAGAGGGCGAAGGGGCTGGGACCAGCCTGATCTCGGACATTCGCGAAGGACTGCTGCTGGTACAGCAACCCATCGTCATGGATGACGAAATCGTTGGCGGCGTCGCGATATACGGCGACTTGGGCCAATTCCACGACCGCATGGATTCGTACACCGTCGTCGTTGCCGTCGTCCTCGCCGCATTCGCGGTAGTTGCGCTGGGCCTCGCCTCGCTGACACAAAGCGTCATCACCAAACCGATCAGCCGCTTGGTGGAGAACATGAACGCGGTATCGGACAGCGGCGACTACGCGATTCGGGCCGAGGGGACAGCCGAAGATGAGGTGGGGGCATTGATCTCCGGCTTCAACGAGATGATCGGACAAATCGAGTCGCAGAACGTCGAACTAGGCTCGCATCGCGCGCAACTCGAGGCGGAAGTCATCGCGCGCACCGCCGATCTGACGTCCGCCAAGGAGACGCTGGAACAAACTGTCGCGGACCTGAGGGAAGCCAAGGAAGCCGCTGAGGCTGCCAGCAAGGCGAAATCCGACTTCCTGGCGAAGATGAGCCACGAGATCCGCACGCCGATGAACGGCGTATTGGGAATGCTCGAGTTGCTCGCCACTACGGGCCTGACCGAGCGACAACACCACTTCGCGGGTACGGCGACAACCGCCGGGGGCCAGCTGCTGAAGATCATCAACGACATCCTCGACGTCTCCAAGATCGAGGCGGGCCGGCTGCAGCTCGCATCCGAGGCGTTCGAGCTGCGCGAGGCAATCGAACAGACGGTGGAGCAATTCGCCGAGCCGGCCCGGCAAGAATCTCTGGAGCTCATGTGCTGGATAGAGCCGAACGTGCCGCAGCAAGTACGGGGCGACGAAGGTCGATTGCGTCAGATCTTGACCAACCTTCTCGGCAACGCGCTGAAGTTCACCGAGGAAGGACAGATCCTTGTTCACGCCGAGCGCGCCGACTCAAATCCGTTGACGGTGCGGTTCGAGGTCGAGGACACGGGAATCGGCGTCCCGCAGGGCTGCCAAGACGACCTGTTCGGTACGTTCCGGCAAGCCGACGAGTCCGTCACACGCCGCTTCGGAGGCACCGGTCTGGGTCTCGCGATCGCCAAGCAGTTGGTAGAAGCGATGGGTGGCGCGATCGGAATGGACAGCGAGCCCGGGCAAGGGGCGAAATTCTGGTTCACCGTACAGTTCGGTGCCGTGGACCCGCGGGAAGGCCAGTCGGCGCATGAGGCGCCGTCATTGACCGAAGCCCGCGTGCTCGTCGTCGACGACAACCCGACCCATTTGGAGATCCTGCGGGCCAAGCTGTCGGCCTGGCACATGCCTTGCGATACGGCGGAGAGTGCCGAGGAGGCTCTCCGAAAGATCGGTCAGGCGGCTAACGGCGCGGGTTCTCCCTATGCCTTGCTGCTCTCGGATACGAGAATGCCCGGAACTGACGGCCTCGAGCTGGCGCGGCTGATCGCGACCGGCCCGTCTGCGGAGGATCTGCCCATCCTCCTGATGGGCGACTGCACCCCCAACAACCTCCGACGTTGTTCCGAGTCCGCATCCGTCGTCGGCTGCCTCGCCAAGCCGGTGCGCGACTCGAGCCTGCATGCCGAACTGGTGCGCATCTTGCGAGGAGCGCCGACGGATGGAGTGGCGGACGATCGGGCCGAGGGGACGAGATCTCCGATCCCGAGCTCGCCTCCACCCCTGGGACTCCGTGTTCTGTTGGCCGAGGACAACGAAGCGAACGTCATCGTGGCGTCCGCGATGTTGGAAGAGATGGGATGTGAGGTCGAGTGCGCCCACGACGGCTTGGAGGCCCTCGAAAGCCTGGCGCGGAGCGACTTCGACGTGATCCTCATGGATTGCCAGATGCCGCAACTCGACGGCTACGAGGCTACGCGCAGGATTCGTCGGCGGGAATCTTCGGCCGACAGTCCGGAAGTACCGATCCTGGCTCTCACCGCCCACGCGGTTTCCCGCGACCGCGATCTCTGTCTGGCCGCCGGCATGAACGACTATCTGTCCAAGCCGATCACCATGGAGAGGCTGCGGAAGGGTCTCCAGAAATGGTGCGGCACAGACTCAAGGAAGAGCGCCACCGCAACCTCTGCCGCCGAGATCGACTTCGATCCGGCCCCGTTGGAGCAGCTGAGGTCGCTGCGGCGAGAGGGCAACCGCGACGCCGTGAGCAGGGTGATCGACGCCTATCTCGGCAGCTGCCCGGGCTTGCTGGCAAGGGCGCGCGTGGCGATCACACGGGGTGACAACGACGACCTCCGAGAAGCGGCGCACTCACTGAAATCGTCGAGCTTGAACGTAGGGGCGGTTGGGCTCGCGGCCCTGTGCAGCGAGCTCGAGCAGCGAGCGCGCACGCAACAAGAGCCGAACGTCGCGGACCTGGTTCCGAGAATCGAGTCTGCTCTTGACGCCGTTCGCGAGACATTGGACACCATGAGAGCAAAGGAAATTCGATGAACGATGCGGAAGAACGAGACCCGGCACCGGTTGTTCTGGTCGTTGACGATGACGCCACACTACGAATTCTGGCGCGCGAACACCTCGAATCGGCGGGATTCGTCGTGGAGGAGGCGGTAAACGGTCGCGAGGCCATCGACCGCTTCCTCTCGCTCAAACCCGACGCGATCATGATGGACGTCATGATGCCGTGCGTCGACGGCATCTCCGCCTGCGCTGAAATTCGCCGCCAACCAGACGCCGAGACCCTACCGATCCTGATTCTCACGGCGCACGACGACGTCGTGGAGATCGAGCGTGCGTACGATGCCGGCGCCACCAATTTCGCCACCAAGCCACTCAACTGGCCGGTCGAGTTGCACCGGCTCCAGTACATGCTGCGGGCGGCGAAGGTCAGCAGGGACCTCCGCGACCGGGAGGGCGAGCTGCGCCACCCGTAGAAGATGGAAGCGGTCGGCCGCCTCGCCGGTGGCGTTGCGCACGATTTCAACACGAAGGGGCGCGTCGGCTCTCATCAATCCACGTCAGCGATTCACCGGCAGATCGAGGACGTCGCGATCGATAACACGACCGCCCTTGATCACCGTATCGATCATCGCCGCGTTGGAGATGTCGGCAAGCGGGTCGGCGCTCAACAACACCATGTCGGCCAGCTTGCCGACCTCGATCGAGCCCATTTCCCGCTCCTTGCCCATGAAGATGGCGGCGTTGAGCGTGCCGATGCGAATCGCCTCCAGTGCCGGAATGCCGCCCTCGACCATGAGCTCGAGCTCGCGATGGGTTTGCGGCCCGGCGGACTGGTCGGAGCCGAGCACGATGACCCCGCCGGCGGCGGCGATCTTGCGCAGGTTCTCCTGCGCCACGGGCGTCATGACCTTCATCCAGGTGGTCCAGGCGCGCGCAGCGTACTGGTCGCGCACCGTCGTCTTCATGCGCTCGATCGTTTCGCTGTCGTACACGGCACGATACAGCGGCTGATCGAGAAACTCCGGTCGCTCGACGAGGCGGCTGTAGCCCTCGCCGATGGTCAACGTCGAGACCATCGGCACCCTCTTCGACGCCATCAACTGCACGAACTCGTCGCTCACCGGCCCTTGGATGATCGGATGGGCCAGCGTGTCGATGCCGGCCTCGATTGCCTGGATCGCCCGGTACTCGTGCGAGATGTGCACCGTCGTGCGGACGCCGTGCTCGTTGAAATAGCGCCCGGCCCGCGCCATCAGATCGGGATCGAGGAGCGGGATGAGCGGCCGCGTGCCCCAGCCGTGCTCGTCGAACGTGAACTTGACCATGTCGGGCTGCAGCGCGATGTGGGCATCGAGAGCCTCAACGGCCTCCGGCCAGCTACCGATCAGCGTCATGCCGCGCCCACCGCCGTGGCCGCCCGGCGTTGTCACCAAGGGCCCGCTGGCGAAGATGCGCGGGCTGACGATCTCGCCCTCGCGCTCCCGCTGGCGCAAAGAGAGGATGAACTCGGGGTTGTTGCCGGCGTCGAAAATCGACGTGATTCCGCTGTACGCGAAGCCGTGGAGAGCTCGTACGCCGGCGGCGAAATCGGGGCCTTCGCGACCGCGGCCGCCGCTCAGGTGCACATGCACATCCCACAGGCCGGGAATCAGATACTTGCCCGTACCGTCGATCATGCGTGGGCCGGGGTACTCGGCGGTCACGGCAAACGGACCGCGGCCGATCTGCACGATGCGATCGCCGCGGACCAGTACGCCGATGCCGGGTATCGGCGGCCGCCCGGTACCGTCGATCAGCGTCACGTTCTCGATGATGATGCCGTTGTACTCGGGCTCCTGCCCTCGTCGTGCAGGCGAAGACGCGATGGAGAGGCTCGTCCCGGCAACCAAGAAAGCAAGCAGCGTGACGACGACGTACGACCTTCGGAGGCGAGTCATGGTCGGCATTGTGCGGGCCCTCGAAAAACCATGCAACTCTTCGTGACCCCGGCGCAGGGAGATTCGTCTTGACGGAACCCTTGCAGAGGGTCCGGCACCAGCGTTCCCGTCTACCAGCCCGACCGCCTAGCCACGAGCCCGCCGTCGCGCCTCGCGATAGTAGTCGGCGTTCCGAAGCCCCGCGGCCGCAGCCTCGTCCACGATCACGTCGACGCTCGGGTGCATCTGCAGCACCGACGCCGGCACCATGGCGGTCACCGGCCCCTCCACCATCTGGGCGACGACCTCCGCCTTAGACGCACCGAAGGCCAGCACGATCGCGTGTTTGCTGTCGAGGAAATCGGCAAGGCCGAGGGTAACCGCGAAGCGTGGGATCTTGTCGGCTCCGCCGAAGACATCGGCGAGATAGCCGCGCTTGTTCAGAGTGATCACGACCTTGCGCATCCGCGACGCCAACGACGCGCCGGGATCGTTGGCGGCGATGTGACCGTCGCCGCCGACACCGATGATTTGCAGATCGATGCCGCCCGCCATCTCGATGGCGCGCGCATAAGCGCACATCATGGCGTCGAGGTCGCGGGCGTTCCCGTCGGGGACGTGAGCTCTCGTCGCGCTCAGGTTGAGAGATCCGAATACTTCCTTCTGCATGTACGCGCGCCAGGAGGCCGGATGCTCCCGCGGCACGCCGACGAACTCGTCCGGATTGAAGGTCGTCACCTGGCCGAAGTCGAGCCCCTCCAGCCGGTGCATCTCGATCAGGCGGCGGTACATGGCCCGCGGCGTTCCGCCGGTGGCCAGCCCCAGCACGGTGGACGGCCGTGCGCGCACCCGGGCGGCAACCATCTCCGCCGCGAGGTCGCTGCCCTTGTTCGGGTCGGGCTCAATGATGACGTTCATAGAGCGGATGTTAACGAAAAAGGGCCCCGAGCATGGCCCGGGGCCCGAAATGGTCTGCGGCCGGCAGCTTTCCCCGCCGGTTCGAGATCGCGCGACCGGCTACGTCGGATGCCGGCCAGTCGAAAGCGCGGCGTGAAGCCTCAGTTCATGGGCTTGCGGAACTTCAACACCCAGCGCTGGATGTAGTAGCGGTGGATCGGATCGCCCGGGCGGCGGCCGTCGAAATCGAACGTGTCGTCGGGGTTGTACAGCACTTCCGAGTTGCCGACAAACTCGAAGCCGGCGTCCTCGATCTCCTGCCGAGCCATCTCTTCGCTCATCCGGTGCACGCTCTCATCGCGCTCGTCCGTCTTGTCGGTGTGCGCGTCCACGACGCCGAGAACGCCGCCGGGCTTGAGCACGCGCATCAGTCGCGGCAGCGTCTCGATGCGCCCGTCGTGCTCGCCGAAGTCGTGATAATTGCGAATGGTGATCAACGCATCGAGGCTGTCGTCGGGAATGTCTTCGAGCGTGGCCACCATCTCGACGTTGTCGAGCACGCCGTCGACGTTACGCTCATCGAAGGTGCCCTGCAGTCGCTCCATGGAGCCTTCGCGCGCCGTCTCGCCGTACGTGGAGGTGGCGATGACCTTGCCCTCCGGGCCGACGATCTGCGCCAGGATGTGGGCGTTGTACATGCGCGAAGTGGCCAGATCGCCGACCACCGTACCGGGCTCGACACCGAAGAACCCGTACACCTCGAGCGGCTTGAAGCCGGCGTCGCGATAGCGATCATCGTCGGTTCGCCCGGCGACATCCAGAACCGCAGGATCATACGGATGGGCGGGAGCGGCCACCTGTTCGGCCGGCTGCGGGCCGTCGACCTCTGCAGGCTCATCGACGGGGGCCTCGCCGCCCCCACAAGCGACGACGGCGACGGTAAGTACGAGCAGCCCCAGAACGCGGGCGATGGGGAACGAGTGACGAACGGAAATGCACATTGCCGAAGATGCTCCTGAAGGGTCCGCGCCGCCGGGGGTCGATTCGAGGTGGTATGCCCTTCGGCGGATCGCAGAGTGATTGCTATCCACGGAAAGGGTACGGGAGCCGGCTGCCGGATGCTACCCGACCACTAGCTGTCCTCGATCAGGTGCTCGGCGACCACTAGCTGTCCTCGAGGAGGTGCGCGGCGACCACTACCTGTCCTTGAGGAGGTGCGCGGCGACGACGTTGAAGAGAAAGAAGACCACATTGGCCGTGAGGGCAACGAGCACGAGCGTCTGCTTCTGCAGCGCCAGGAAGCGGAACCCCGCTGCCGACCAGCTCGTCACGATCGGCACCAGGCTGATCAGGATACTGACGGTCAAGAAAGCCACTCCGCCCCACAACAACCTTCCCTCGTCGATATCGAGCAACGCCGCGTAGGGTCCTGCGTTGGTCGGCGACCGCGCGGCCAGCAGCATACCGACACCGAAGATGTTGAGACCGAGACAGGCCCCGAGCAAGGCGAACATCATCGTGTGGATGCCGAACGCATTGAAGTAGGTCATCGGGATCGGGCCCCAGAAGAGACCGACGAGAAGAACGAACCAATTCACCACGAGCACCGTCAGGCCGAGGCGGAAGAAGAACGACGGGCTTGCGGCGAGGATCTGCAACAAGTGCCGGGTGCCGTCGCGCCAGCGCTTGAGGTGCGGCCGACCTGTGCGGCTGTCGGGGCGCAGGCTGACGGGAACCTCGGCAATACGGGCGCCGGATTTCATCGCCCCCACCAACATCTCGGAGGCGAATTCCATGCCCGTCGCGCGCGCCCCCCAGCCGCGGTAAGCCTCACGCCGGAAGCAGCGAAACCCGGAATTGCAGTCGGAGATGCGCTGGCCAGGCGTCGCGTGCAGCGCGTTGAGCGCGAAGGTGAGCACGGGCGTTCCCACCCATCGATGCATCGAGGGCATCGCCCCCGGGTGAATGTCGCCGCGGATGCGCGAGCCGACAACGAGATCGTGACCTTCCTCGAGCTTGCTGATCAGCGCGGGCGCTTCGGAAAAATCGTAAGTGTTGTCGGCGTCCGCGAACACGATGATGTCGTGGGCGGCGTGCTCGAAGCCATGCTGAAGCGCCGCGCCGTAACCACGCACGGGGCACGACTCGACGCGTGCCCCGTGAGCGACTGCCACCTGCTGCGAGCCGTCGTCGGAGCCGTTGTCGGAGACCAAGACCTCGACCTCTCGATCGGCGAGCGCACCGTTACGAACCGCCGCGATGGTGTCGAGCACCGTCGCCAGGCTGCCTCGTTGAGGCACGGAATGACGAAGGAGACGCTCTCTGCCATGACACCGTGGGTGTGTGTGCGTGAGTCGACGGTTCATGCAGCCGTCTGGATCAGGACACTAGCAGGGCCAATCGACGGCAGCTACAACGCACCCGACCCGGGTCGCGTTCGAGGCCCGGGTCCAGGTGATAGGGTGGGCGCGGCGAGGCGGAACGTGGACCGGATGATACGCATGCGAGCAACATGGCTTGGTGTCAACGCAGCGCTCGGCGTGGTGATCCTGCGGCTCTGGAACATGCTGCTGCTCAAGGAGCATCTCGACCGGCCGATGGTGGTCGGATTGTGGCTCCTCGGCGCATTCGTCCTTTTCCTCGTCGCCCGCGAGACGGCGATCGCGACCCCGGCCGATGAGCGCACCCGCCTGCACCGTGGGTATGCCGCCGTGAGGGGCGGCCCGGAGCTTTCGTTGGTGCTTCTGCTCCTGGCCTTGATCTTCCTTTTCCACTGGGGCTTCCAGCGTGCGGCCTCCGACGGGCGCGAGTACTTCGTGCAGGTGCGCTCGCTGGTCATGGACTGGGATCTCGATCTCGCCAACGAGAACGCCGTCTTCGGCGTCCGTGGGACCGCCGGCAACTACCCCTTCGGCACACCCCTGCTGTGGGCGCCGTTCTTTGTTCTCGCGCACGGCTGGCTCGCGCTGCTGAACCTCCTGGGTGGCGAGTATCCGGCGAACGGGTTCTTCAACCCGTACCAGCGCGCCGCCGGCCTCGGCAGCCTGCTGTACGGTTTCGCCGCCTTGGTTCTCATCTACCGATTGCTGTGCGGCTACTTCTCGCGTCGACTCGCGGCTGCCACGGCTATCGCGCTCACCACAGGGTCGTTCATCGTCTGGTATCTCATCGTCGACAACTCGATGTCGCACGGAGCGTCGATGTTCTCGGTAACGTTGTTCCTCTACGTCTGGCATGAGAACCGAGGGAGCTCGGCGCGGCGCTGGGCGCTGCTCGGTGCGACCGCCGGGCTGATGTCGCTGGTGCGCTGGCAAAACGTGCTGTTCGTCGTCATCCCGGCGATCGAAGAAGCAGCCGCGTGGCTCGACCGGGCCCTACACCGACGCAAGACAGACGGCGCCGACCGCGACGGGTCGTGGTTTCGGCGGACCACCGCTGGATACGCCGCCTTCATCGGCGCCTTCTTGGTTGTCTTCTCGCCGCAGTTCTTCGCCTGGAGCGCGATTCGAGGGGCCTGGCTCGCACCGCCGGCCGGCGCCCACGGAACCGAGTTCGCCGCACCCGCGATCGGCGGCGTCATGTTCTCTCCCGATCGGGGCCTGTTTTCGTGGACGCCCCTCCTGTTGCTGGCCGTCGTGGGATTGCTCGTCTTCGCGCGGCATCAGCCCAGGCTGGCGGCGCTTTTTTCGGTCGCCCTGGCCTTGCAGATCTACATCAACGCAACCGTCGAATGGAGCGGACACGGCTTCGGTGCGCGTCGTTTTTCCAATTGCGCCCTGATCTTTGCCGTCGGTCTCGCGGCTCTGCTGCACTGGATGCGTCGCCGGCCGACGGTCGCGCCGGCACTGCTTGTGGGAGGGCTCGTTGCCGTCAACGTTTTCTTCATGACGGGCATGTTCGCCGGCGACGTCCCCGCCACCGGCAGCGTGCGATTCCGCGAGATGGTCGGCGCCGGAACACGGCGCGTCGGCAACCCGTTCGCGCTGCCGATGAGCGCGTTGACCGCGCTTCGTTTCGGCACCGACCTGGGCTTCTACGAGCGCATCGGCGCTCAGACGTTCAACAACCTGAGTATCGACGTGGGCGGCGCCAACGACGGGCGTTTTCTGTTGAACGGTTTCTCCGGGCGAGAGTCCGCCGGCGCGGCCACGTTCCGCTGGAGCGAGGGGCCCGAGTCGATGCTGATCGTGCCGTTGAAGGAGTCTTCGGATTACCTTCTGGAGTTCCGCGGTGTCCCGGTCATGCACCCCGGGTCGGATCCGCAGATCGTTGCGGTATGGGTCAACGATCAACTCGTCGACCGGATCGCCGTCCTGCCTGCTTCGGACGATCATCGAGTTTCGATCCCCGCGCGGCTGTCGCGCCCGGGCTTCAACGAGATTCGTTTTCGCTACGCGTGGACGTACTCGCCGGCAACGGGCGGCGCTTCCTCGGACACCCGCGAGTTGGCCGTTCAATTCGAGACCATCGCGCTCCGACGGATCGGCTGAAAGCAAGCGGCTGCGGCGACGAGGCTGAGAGCAAGCCGGCTGAGCGCGATTCGAGGGCCGTCTTCCGCAGCGGTGGCGAATGGCGGACCGCGAATGGCGAATGGCGGACGGCGGACGGCAGACGAGCATGATAGCTTTCGCCGCTATGAAGCAATATCTCGACTTGCTCCAGCACATCTTCGACGCCGGCACCGACAGAAATGACCGCACCGGTACCGGCACCCGTAGCTGCTTCGGCTACCAGATGCGCTTCGACCTTCAGCAGGGGTTTCCGGCCCTCACCACCAAGAAGCTGCACATGCGCTCGATCATCTACGAGCTCTTGTGGTTCTTGCGCGGCGAGACCAACGTCCGTTACCTGCGCGACAACGGCGTCTCCATATGGGATGGCTGGGCCGACGAAGACGGGGAGCTCGGCCCGGTTTATGGCTACCAGTGGCGGCACTGGAAGACCCCGGACGGCGGCGAGGTCGACCAGATCGCCAACGTCGTCCGGCAGATCAAGGCAAACCCCGACTCGCGTCGCCACATCGTCAGCGCCTGGAACCCGGCCGACGTCGACGACATGGCGCTGCCCCCGTGCCACGCCCTGTTCCAGTTCTACGTCTCGGAGGGTCGTCTCTCCTGCCAGCTCTACCAGCGCAGCGCCGACGTGTTTCTGGGCGTGCCTTTCAACATCGCGTCGTATGCGTTGCTGACCATCATGGTGGCACAGGTATGCGACTTGGAACCGGCGGAGTTCGTGCTCAGCTTCGGCGATGTCCACCTGTACTCGAACCACGTCGAACAGGCACGCGAACAGCTCGGGCGCGCCCCACGCGCGCTGCCGCGCATGAGACTCAATCCGGAGGTCGCGTCCATCTTCGACTTCGAGTACGAGGACTTCACGCTCGAAGCCTACGACCCCCACCCTCACATCAAGGCGCCGATCTCCGTATAGCCGTGCGAGAATATTCGGCATGCGAGTGTCGATCATCGTGGCCGTGGCCGATAACGGGGTCATCGGCAGAGACAACACGCTGCCGTGGCGCCTTTCGGCCGATTTGCGGCGCTTCAAGGCGCTGACCATGGGGCACCACCTGTTGCTCGGCCGCAAGACGTTCGAGTCGATCGGCCGCCCGTTGCCGGGCCGCGAGATGATCGTCGTCTCACGAGGCCGGCCGGAGCTACCCGATGGTGTGCATCTGGCCTCCTCCGTCGCCGAGGGCATCGAAAGAGCGCGCACCTACGGCGACGATGAGCTGTTCGTTGCCGGCGGGGCGTCGATCTACGCCGAGGTCCTGGCGGATTGTGATCGGCTGTACCTGACGCGCGTGCGGGCGAATGTCGCGGGAGACGTCAAGTTTCCGGAGGTCGACTTCGGCGCCTGGACGGAGTTGTCGCGGGAGGAAACGGCAGCCGACGACGCCAACGAGCATGCGACGACGTTCATCGTCTACGACCGGCAAGCCCTGTGAGCGGCCTCTCCGCGTTGCTCGCGCTGGTGGCTTTCTTCGCCGTCCCCGACACCATCTACCTCGTCTCCGGTCGCGTCATCCACACCGAATCGGTGCGGGTCGAAGGCGGGAGGGTTCACTTCACGCAGTTCGGCGGAGAGGTCTCGATCCCGCTCGATGAGGTCGTCCGCATCGTCGAGGACGACAAGGCCGAGAAAGTCGTTACCGTCCCGAACAAGCCCGCCGACCCGGCCACCGAAGACACCTCCGCCGGCGACACCGGCGAGCTCGTCCTCGACGCATCGACCGAACAACCGGGCGCCGCGCCGGCATCTGCGGGCGACGAAACCGCGCCCTCGATCGGGGCTCTCACGCCCGACCAGCCGGACTACTGGATCGAGCGGATCCAACAGGTCGATGAACAGATGGCCCGCGTACAGTCGGAGATCGACCGGCTTCCGTATTACGACGAGACCGACCAGCGGCTCCTGCGATTCAGCGGCCAGGCCCGATACTTCATGGCCCAGCGTGAGAAATGGGAAAAGCTGATGGAACGGCTGGAGCTCAACCGGCAGCGACTCCTCTACGGCGCCCGCAAGGCCGGGATCACGCCGGGCAGCCTGCGACGGGGGCTCGGCAAGTAGGGCTCGGAGCCGTCCGCACGGACGCCCCGCGTCAGTGCAGCCCTGCGATCTGCAGCAAGCGCTGTGTGATGCGCGCCGTCGCTCCCCAGATGAGCCGGCCGCCCACGCGGAACTCCGGCACCGGGTAGGTGACTCCGGCGATCTCGCGCTCGCCTCGATCTTTGAAGTTCGCGGGATCGATGAGCTCGTGGATATCGACCTCGAAGTACTCGTTGACCTCGCGTTCGTCAACGACGAAGGCCGCCGGATCCGCGAGCCAGCCAACGATCGGTGTGATGACGAACCCGACGGGCGTCGGCACATCGTCGATCGAACCGATGATGTCCACATCGCCCGGCGAGATCCCCAACTCCTCGCCGGACTCACGGATAGCCGTCGCGGTCAGGTCGGTGTCAGCCGGGTCGCGTCGGCCGCCCGGAAACGAGACCTGCCCGGCATGGGTCGGCATCTCGTCCGGGCGCAGCGTGTAGCCGAGGCTGATGCGATCGCCACGCTGTATCAACGGCACCAGCACCGCGGCGGCCGCGAACCCGTCGATGGCCAGGGTTCGACGCTCGGTGGAAGCCAGGCCGCGCTCGAGCCGTTCGCGTAACGGTCGGGCCGCTTCAGATCTCACCGGCCGAGCGGGCATGTGACTCGACGCGTGCCCTTACGGCGTGTCGCCGAGCCGCGCCTGTTGCTCCGCCATCCAGGCATCGTAGTCGGCGGGGGAGAGCACCATGTAGAAGCCCTTCATGCGGTAGTGCGTCAGTCCGCAAAGCTGGGCGCAGGCGATCTCCCAGCAGTTCATGTTGGCCGCGCATTCCGGATAGCGCGACTCCGCCGGCGTCGCCTCGAGGGCACGGAAGTGAATCGGGTTCATCATCCCGGGGATGGCGTCCTGCTTCACCCGCATTTGCGGCAGGAAGAAGCTGTGGATGACGTCACGCGAGGTGAGATAGACGACGATGTCGCGATCGACCGGGATATTCAGCTGATTGATCGCTATGACGTCGTCGCGCGCCGCGGGATCGCTTCGATCAAGTCCCACACCGTTGCCTGCGGCGTCGTCGACGAGGTTGATATCAGTCCGACCGAAGACGCCGTCGGGCCCCGGGTAGTGAACGTTCCACGCAAACTGCTGCGCCACGACGCGCACTTCGAAGGCGTCCGTCGCCTCCGGCAGGCTCGTCCACGCGGCCCATGCCGGGATGGCGAAGCCTACGAGCAGAACGACCTCGACAACGGCAACCCCCCCCTCGATGTAGGAGGAGAAGTGGCTTTCCGCACCCTCGTAGCTGGCCTCGGGGTTGGCGCCGGCGCGAAACCGAAACAGCACGTAGATGAAATACAGCGTCCAACCGACAAAAAGAGCGGCCATGAGCCAGTGCAGCCACACGGTCAGCGAATCGAGCTGGGCACCGTGTGCCGAAACGTCGATGGGCATCCACCGCGACAGGAGTCCTTGCATTTACCGCGCCCCTCCGTTGATCACTTCAAGCGATTCTTTGCGTTCCTGGTAGGCCTTGCCGCGACGCCGAAAGCTCACGAACAAGGCTACGAATCCGACCTGCACCATGCCGATGACAGCCAGCAGAAAGAAGATCCCGTTGTTCATTCCCGCCGCCATCGGCGAGTCGCTGGCGCCGAAACAAACCGGACACGCCATCGCCGGCGCCGTCGCGCCTATTGTCAAGGCGCCGACGAGAAGTCCCAGAGCCACTCTGGCGGTTCGATTCATGATCTAGATCCCCAGCTCTTCCACTTTTTCGATGAACTTGAGGCCGTACGCCAGCAAGACGAAGGCGGAGGCAAAGAAGAAGATGCCGAGCGCCAGCGAGCCGTAGCTGTCGTTCATCAGGTACTGCCGCACGCCCCAGCCGCCGACGAACATGCCGAGCAGCATCGAGATCGCGATAAAGAAGATATGAAACGCCTTGAGCGACATCTCAGTGGTGCTCCTCTCCGGCCGCGCTCTCGACGCCGTCCATGACGAAGTGCTCGCCCACGGCGTCGGCGTAGGTGCCGATCGGCAGCACGAAGATGGCGACGAAGAAGATCATCGTCAACGCAAGCACGGCGTAGATGAACTTCTCTTCGGAGATCAGGTGCATGAAGAACGCCGCCACCAATGAGCCCTTGATACCGGCGATGACGAGCGCCACGACCACCGCTGCACCGGTGTTCAGGTCCAGGTAGCTGACGGCCACCGTGACCACCGTCAGCACGGCGAGCGCCGCGAACACGAGGAGGTAGGTGCGCGTCTCTTTCTTGATGTCTTCGGGACTGTTATGTGCGCCCATCAGTTCCTCCTCACAGCAGGTAGAGGCTGGGGAACAGGAAAATCCACACGAGGTCGACGAAGTGCCAGTACAGTCCCGTCGTCTCGACACGATTGGTGAACTGCTCCGGCGCCGTCTTGTACATCTTCGCCCCGGGTCCGAGCAGGTAGGCGATGACCACGATGCCGCCGAGCACGTGCAGGCCGTGCAGGCCCGTAAGGGTGAAGTAGATCCCCATGTAGTTGTCCGTCCACGGGTATAGACCCTGGGAGAACTCGGCGTTGTATTCGATCGCCTTGATCACCATGAAGCCGAACGCGCAGGCCAGCGTGGCGCCGAAGAACATGCGGAACTTGGCGAAGTCGCGCAATCTCAGCGAAGCCCAGGCCATGACGACGGTCACCGACGAGGTGATCAGCACCATGGTGTTGAGCGTCGCCAGCGGAACGTTCATCGGATGCTGCGTCCAGTCGGGATTGCCCGTGCGCAGGATGACGTAGGCGGAAAACAGCGCGCCGAACAGCATCACCTCCGACGCCAGGAACAGCCAGAGGCCGAGCTTGCCGTTGTACAGGCCGGTGTCCGGCCGCGCCTCTACGGTGTAAGGAATCTCCATCGGCTCAGCCCTCCTGCGCGACCGCGTTTTGCGGCAGGTAGTCGTCGTCGCGCCCGGGGACGCTGTACTCGTAGGGTCCGTTGTAGACCACCGGCGGGGTTTCGAAGTTACCGTGCCCCAACGGCGGCGATGTCGTCGCCACCCACTCGAGGGTGGTTGCCTGCCACGGGTTGGAACCGACCGCCTCGCCCTTCTTGATGCTCCAGAAGAAGTTGAAGATGAAGGGGATCTGCGCCACCGCGAGGAGGAACGCCGAGTTCGACATGAAGGCATTCCACTCCAGCACGCCCTGTGCGTGGGAATAGGTGGCGCCGCCGTCCCAGAGGCGGCGCGACACTCCCGCCAGTCCCTGCAGAAACATCGGAAAGAACACACCGTTGATGAAGATCAGCGACGACCAAAAGTGGATCTTGCCGAGCATCTCGTTCATCTTGCGGCCGGTAGCCTTCGGGAACCAGTAGTAGATCCCGGCAAACAGGGCGAAGATCGTTCCCGGCGCCACCACGTAGTGAAAGTGACCGATGACGTAGTAGGTGTCGTGCAGGTGGATGTCGGAGGGCGCCAAACCCAACGGCAGCCCTGTGAGCCCACCGATGCCGAACATGGGCAGGAAGGCGAGCGCGAACAGCATCGGCGTGTTGAAGCGGATCGAGCCCCCCCACAGCGAGATCAACAACGCCGTGAGGATGACCACCGACGGGATCGAGATGATCATCGTGGTGGTCTGGAAGAACGCGTTCATGACCGTTCCCATGCCGGTCAGGAACATGTGATGGGCCCACACGATGAAGGACATGAAACCGAGGAAGACCGAGGCGTACACCATCGACTTGTAGCCCCACAGCGGCTTGCGCGTGTTGTTGGCGATGATCTCGGCGATGATCCCCAGAGCCGGCAGGATCAACACGTAAACCTCGGGATGTGCCAGGAACCAGAAGAGGTGCTGCCACAGCAGCACGCTGCCGCCGCCGGCCACCTCGAGAACCTGGTTGCTGACGACCAGGCCCGAAGGCAGGAAGAAGCTCGTGCCGAAGACGCGATCCATGAGCTGGAAGATGCCCGCCGCCTCCAGCGGCGGGAACGCGAGCAACAGCAGAAACGCGGTAACAAGCTGCGACCAGACGAAGAACGGCAACCGCATCCAGGTGAGGCCCTTGGCGCGGAGCTGCACGATCGTGGTTATGAAGTTCACCGAGCCGAGCAGCGACGAGGTGATCAACAGGACCATGCCGATCAGCCACCAGGTCTGCCCCTGGGTGGCGATATTCGAGAGCGGCGGATACGACGTCCAGCCGGAGTTGGCCGCGCCGCCCGGAGCAAGGAAGCTCGCCAGCATCACCAGGCCACCCGACGCATAAACCCAGTAGCTCATCATGAGAGCTTGGGAAAAGCCATGTCCGGGGCGCCGATCTGCAAGGGCACGACGTAGTTACCGAACGCTCCGACCGCCAGCGGCACGACCCCGAGAAACACCATGATGGTGCCGTGCATGGCACCAAGCTGGTTATAGAACTCCGGCAGGACGATGCCGCCGGGAGCGTTGGCCTGGCCGAGGAACCCACCGATGAAAGGCACAGGCTGTCCCGGGTTGCCGAGCTGCCAGCGCATGATCAGCATCAGCATGAAGCCGAAAAACAGGAACAGCAGCGACGTGATCAGGTACTGCAGACCAATGACCTTGTGGTCGAGCGAGAACACGTACTTCCGTAGGAAGCTCTCGTCGTGCCCGTGATGATCGTCGTGGGCGGGCCCGTGCTCGTGGGCCTCGGGGGAAAGCTCGGGCGCTTCTTCAGGGTGCTGTTCGATAGTCATCCGACCTGCCTTGCGGATTGTTTGGGCTGAGCGGCCGCCGGGATACCCGAAACGTCGAGGACACGAAACGCCACGGGCACTGCAACAAGCGGGATCCGCGGGAGTTTACCGGACCTCCTTGCCGGCTGGCAACTCGCTCGAAATCGGAGTTTCTTACCTCTATTGCCGCTTTTCGGACGTCAAAGTAGAGTCCCGTTCATGATGGAGGCTTTGTTCCATGGTGACGCCTATCTCCGTGAGTTTCGAGCGGTGGTCACGGGCATCGACGAACCGCGCGCGGCGGTGACCCTCGACCGCACCGCGTTCTACCCCGGTGGTGGCGGCCAGCCCCACGACACCGGGGCCCTGCATCTCCCGGGCGATGTGATCGACGTGGTCAAGGTCAAGAAGGACGGCGGCAAGATTTTGCACCTGCTGACCGCGGGCGCCGACATCCCTGACGAGGGCAGCTCGGTCACGGGCGTGCTCGACTGGGACCGCCGCTACAAGCTCATGCGCACACACACGGCAATGCACATTCTGTGCGGTGTGGTCTGGCGCGACTACGGCGCTCAGGTCACCGGCGGCAACATGGAGCCCCTCGAGGGGCGCATGGACTTCGAGTTCGAGCGCATGGAGCGCGAGCTGGTCGACGAGATCGAGGCCAAGATCAACGCCGAGGTCGAAGCCGCCCGCGACGTCGTCGTTCGCACCATGCCACGGGAAGAAGCCGAGCAGATCCCGGACCTGATCCGCACGAAGATCAATCTGGTGCCGCCCTCGATCACCGAGATCCGCACTGTCGAGATCGAGGGCCTCGACCTGCAAGCCGACGGCGGCACCCACGTCGCCAACACCCGCGAGGTCGGCCTCCTGCGGATCGTCGACTACAAGAGCAAGGGTCGCATCAACAAGCGGATCCGCGTGGCGTTGGAGCAGGACCCGGCCTGACCCGCGGCGGCGTCCGCTGCCCTGTCCGCTGCCCCCCGTCCCCTTCATCGAGGTGCAGATTCTGCACCCATCCTCCCGCGGGCAGTGCAGGTGTTGCGCACCGATCGCTCGAGCGAGCTCGTAAGGGCTTGCGGAGCGTGACCGCCGGAACCTCCACCGGAGCCCGGCGCAGGGGAGCCCCGTTCGGCCGGTCGGCTCCATCATGACGCAAACGGGCGATCGCGGGCCGTTCCCGGGGTGCGGGACCCCGCTCTTCCGTTGCCCGACGGCCGGCGGCGTCAAGAGAGAAGCCGGCGGGCCGAGTTGGCATCCGCGTTGCAAACCTTATTCGACATCGCAGTAACGAACGTTCCTGCCGACGGCCGCAACCGGAGGCACCGGAACATGACGAGACGAGGTGACCCATGAACCGACCGCTGACGATCCTTCACGGCGCGAGAGGCGTTTGCTTCGCATTGCTCGTGATCGCCGTGGCCCACGCGTCCGTGGGCTGCGGCGGCGACCAGAGCTCGCCGACCGCCCCGAACCCGCAGCCTCTCCGAACGGCCTCGTCGTTCGGGGCCGGCCCTGTCGTCGGCGGCCTTCTCTCGGCGCCGGTGGTCGAAGCGATGAACGACGGGATCCAGGACGAGTACCACGCCGAATTTACCTACATGAAGGTGCTGGAGCAGTTCGGCGACGTGCAGCCCTTCTACCGCATCGTCCACGCGGAGGAGCGACACTCCGAAGCCATCGCCCGGCTGTTCGTCAACTACGGGCTGGCAGTGCCGGAGAGCCGCTGGCACCTGGGCAACGTCCCGGTGTTCGTCTCCCTTGCCGAGGCATGCGCCGGCGGCGCGGCGGCCGAGCTCGAGAACATCGCCCTGTACGACGATTTCCTCACCTTGGAACTACCGCAGGACGTACGCAACGTCTTCACGAACCTCCGTGCGGCGTCGCTCGAGAATCACCTGCCCGCATTTCAGGCCTGCTGCGCGTGCAATCAGTAGCCGCCTGGTCGCGGCATTCCGAACCGGCCGGCTCGAGATCCGAGGCCGGCCACGAGAAGGGAGAGTGATGAAATGACGAAGGCTTCGAGATTCGTAATGACCGCGCTGGTCCTGGCGCTGGCGGCGCTGATCGTGACACCGACGGCGGAGGCACAGCGTCAACGGCGCAACCGTCAAGATGAGCACAACTACGACCCCGCCACGGTCTCGACCATCACGGCAACCGTCCGGGAAGTGACGGCCGAAAGCGGCCGCGGCGGCGCGGCGGGCGTACATCTGATCCTCGAGAGCGACGACGGAACCACGGTGGCGCACGTCGGCCCGGCCTCGTTCATGTCGACCAACGGGCTGTCCTTCGAAGCCGGCGACGAGGTGACCCTCACCGGATCGAAAGCGGTGATCGAAGACAAGCAGGCGCTCATCGTGCGTGAGATCCGATCCGGCGACACCACGTTGGTGCTGAGAGACGAAACCGGCCTCCCCGCCTGGCGCGGGCAAGGTTCTCGGGCGGCGGAAGGCAATCCGGGTAATGGCCGTGGACCGAGAGCAGCGGCCGACAACCGCGGCTATGGTCGAGGCGCGGGGGCAACGGCTGACAACCGCGGCTACGGTCGAGGCGCGGGGGCAACGGCCGACAACCGCGGCTACGGTCGAGGCGCGGGGGCAACGGCCGACAACCGCGGCTACGGTCGAGGACCGCGAGCGGCGGAAGAGAGCCGCGGCAACCCCGGAGGCCCA
>CAYSHI010000067.1:0-4379 GCA_964430745.1 uncultured Acidobacteriota bacterium
ACCCGTGCCGCCGGTGCCGATGCTCAGAAACTGCACGCTCGGCCCCTCGTCGCCGCATGAGACCGTCGACAGCAGGGCGGCAAATAGGACTACGAAGCGCAAGTAGTGTTGCAGCATGGGCGTTTCCCGGTCATGGGCGGAGTGCTCGGCGGCCGTCCGCCGGGGAAGACTCCTTCCGCGCGGCGATGATATTACCGCGCCCGCGGCCTTGATCAGACGGTCGTGCGTGCCTCGAGAGGCACATTCCTGGAAACTAATTGTCCCCTTGCGACGTTCTAAGGGGTGAGGCTCCCCCATTTGCGCGAGAAAATCCGTGACGCCTCGAAATTCCTGCCCGCTCGTCCTCATGCTGCTGGTCTCTCTCTCCGTGGCGATGAACGTCTTCGGAGCGGGCCCCGCAGTGACGCCCGTCTGGTACGGGCCCGACGGCCGGCCGCTGCCGTTCGACAGTCACGAAGAGGCGGTGGCCTTTCTCGAGTCGGCGACGGTGGTCGGGATCGAGGAGATCCCGGGCAGCCAGAACGGTCCACTCCAGATACTTCTGGAGCGCGGCGAAGTGAGGGCGCGAGCCGCCTTTCGCTCGGTGCGCAAGACCTGGCGACGGGAGTGGATTCGAGGAACCTGGTATCTCCATCTACTCGACCGGGCGGCCTCCGAGCGCGCCGCCTACGTGGTTGCCCTCAAGCTCGGCCTCGAGAGTATTCCGC
This sequence comes from uncultured Acidobacteriota bacterium, assembly GCA_964430745.1. Taxonomy (GTDB): domain Bacteria; phylum Acidobacteriota; class UBA890; order UBA890; family UBA890; genus CBDCGW01. Next base: position 708 of record CAYSHI010000067.1, read on the forward strand.
CGACCGTGGTGCGCGAGATCGATGGCCGTGAGGGAACCCTGCAGCTCTGGGTAGAGGAGGCCGAGACCCTGGCCGAGCGCGCCGGCCGGCGACTTGATGTCCCCGCCGACTGGTACGAGCAGATGGCGACGATCCGTGCCTTCGATGCTCTTCTCTTCAACGTCGATCGTCACCCCGGGAACCTGCTGGTGCGATCCGACGGCGTCGTCTGGATGATCGATCACACGCAGACGTTTCAGTACAACGAGCGCCTGCTCGATGCCGACGACGTGCGCATGATCCCGGCCGTCATGTGGGAGCGTCTGCGGGAGATCCCCGACAGCGAATTCGAGGAGGCTCTGGCCGAGACGCTCGACGGCGACCAGATCGACGCTTTTCTGGAGCGACGCCGGCTTCTCGTCGAGCTCATCGAGGACCTCATCGCGGAGCACGGCGTCGGGCGGGTTGTCGGTCCCCGCCGCGGTCTCGGGGCCCGGTAGCCTCTCGGCTTGTGCACGGAAGCCGGCCTCAGCGTGGCGGGGGCATCGTGTCGGGCCGCTCGGCCGGCAACCTCAATCGAACCCGGCAACCGCGCCCCGGATGGCGGTTCTCGAGCGTAAGCGAGCCACCGTGGGCTTCGGCGATCTGGCGGCTGAGGACCAGGCCGATCCCCGAGCCCTGTGGCTTGGTGGTGAAAAACGGAACGAACAGGTTCCGCCGGTCCGGAAGGCCCGGCCCCTCGTCGTCGATGCGCACCTCGAGCTGATCGGTGAAGCCACTCAACTTCGCCCAGCTCACCTTGACGCCCCCGCCGGTCTCGAGCGCGGCGTCGACTGCGTTGCCGAGCAGGTTGATCAGCAGCTGGTCGAGCTGATCGCCGTCGGCCTTGATCTGCAGAGACGGCCCGTCGAGCACATCGACTTCGAGGCGGGTTTCGAGATCGACGACGCGTCCGATCCACTCCCTCACATCGAGCGGTGCGAGCTGAGGCTCGGGTAGCTGCGCCAGCCTCGCATACGACGCCATGAAGCGGCTCAGTGCCTTCGACCTACCGGCGATTACCTTGAGTCCCTGCTGCAGGTCGTCGTGCATGTCCGGCGGTTCCGGGTCGCGACGCAGCAGAGTCGCGAGGCTGCCGGCGAGCGAGTGAATCGGCGCGAGCGAGTTGTTGATCTCATGCCGTAGCACCTGCACGACGCGTTGCCAGGCCTGGCGCTCCTCCTCGCGCAGAGCACGCGTCAGGTCGGATAGCACGAGCAAATGATGAACGTGCCCTTCCTGGCGAAACTGGCTGCGGCGGATCTCCCATCGCCCGGACAGCCCCGAGAAGGCGATGTCGGTGATTCGAGGCACGGCGCCCTCCAGGCAGTCCTGCAATCCCAGGGCTTCGGCGCTTCGCCCGATGATACGGTCCGCGGGCTGGCCGATGACACGTTCCCCGCCGCGGTTGAGAAGTCGCAGTCGATCGCCGTCGTCGAAGGCGAACACGGCGACGTCGATCTCGTCCATGATCTTGTTGAGCAGGGCGGTGGCCTCGATCGCACCCAGCCGTTGCTCCCGCAGAATCTCGCCCAGGCGATTGACCTCCGTGATCGCGAGTCCCAACGGCTCGTCGCGAGTCTGGCCGCGCACGCGGATGGAGTAGTCGCCCTCGAGCAGGGCCGCCACCAGGTTCGAAAGCGTTTGCAGCGGCCGGACCATCTGCTCGCGCTGAGCGATGGCGATCGACATCCACAAGATGACGATCCCCGCCGCGACGGTGAGCTGGACCTTGAGGTCGAACCCGCCTCGCCAGAGAAGGAAGAGCGCTACGGCAACGCCCGGCGCACCGGACGCGAGCGCGAGCAGCAACACGCGGGTTTCGTAGTTGAACGATCGGTTCCATCGATCGTGCAAGCCCATGAAACCCTCCCGGCCGGGGTGCCTGCTACTCTTCGCCGACGTGCAAGCCGAAGCGCTGCAGCCTGCGGTACAGCGCGCTGCGGCTCAGCCCGAGCGCGTCGGCGGCCTGGCTGACGTTGTTGTCGGCCCGGCTCAGCGCCTTCTGGATGAGATATTTCTCTGCTTCCTCGAGGGACATCTGCTCGAGCCGCGGGCTGCCGCTGCGCCGCTCTCTCAAGCCGAGATCGTCGACCCCGACCTTGCCACCAACAGTCATCAGGCAGGCGCGCTCGACGGCGTGCTCGAGCTCGCGAACGTTGCCCGGCCACGGATGATCGAGCAGCAACCGCATGGCGGCGGCGTCGAATCCTTCGACAGCCTGGCCATAGTGTTCGGCGTGGCGGCGGAGGAAGTGCGTCGCCAGCAGCGGTATGTCCTCCCGACGATCGCGCAGCGGCGGCAGACCGATCTCGACGGTATTCAATCGGTACAGCAGGTCCTCGCGGAAAAGACCCTCGTCGATCTTCTTTTGCACCTCGACGTTGGTGGCCGAGATGATGCGGACGTCGACTCGACGTGTTCGAGAGGAACCGACGCGCTGCATCTCGCCGCTCTCGATGACCCGCAACAGGCTGGCCTGCTGCGGCGTCGGCACGTTGGCGATCTCGTCGAGAAAGAGCGTGCCCTTGTCGGCGAGCTCGAAGTAGCCGACGCGATCGGTCTTGGCGTCGGTGAAGGCGCCCTTCACGTGGCCGAACAGCTCGCTCTCGAAGGTGCCCTCCGACAAACCGCCGACATTGACCGTCACCAGCGGTCGATCGGCGCGATTCGAGCAGGCGTGCAGCCAGCGAGCTACGACCTCCTTGCCGGTGCCGTGCTCGCCCGTAACCAGTACGTTGGCGTCGGAAGGACCGACGCGTTCCATCAAGTTGAGCACCGGCTCCATGGCGCGCGACTCGGCGATCATTTCCGGCAACCCTTCGCGCCGCAACATGCGGTTCTCGACCTCGAGACGATGGCTGCGGCGCAGAGCCTGGCCGAGCTCGACCTGGGTCCGCACGGTGGCGATCAAGCGAGCGTTGTCCCATGGCTTCTCGACGTAGTCGCGTGCGCCGTTGCGCATTGCTTCGACCGCGCCATCGACACTTCCCCACGCGGTCATGACGATCACCGGCAGCGTGCCGTCCACGTCGGTGACCTGCGGCAGCAGGTCGAGGCCTTCCCGCCCCGAAGTCGTGTCGCGGGTGTAGTTCAGGTCCATCAGCAACGCGTCGAAGTCGTTTTCTTCGAGCGCCGCGATGATGCCCGCCGGCGAGGTGACGGTTTCGATGCGAAACCCTTCGCCCTTGAGGAGCAGGCGCAGGGCCTCCAGCACGTCCTGCTGGTCGTCGGCGATGAGAATGTGTGGCTGAGGAGGTTCGCTCACGGCATCAGTGTAGCAAGGGGCGGCGTAGGCGGAAAAAGAAAGGGCGGCCGTGTTTCGGCCGCCCTCGAGCTTGGTGTCGTTCGCGCCCTCAGGCAGACTCCGTCGCCTCGGCCTCGGTCACGTGGTGGACGAGCTGCTGATCGGCAAGCACGTCATCGTCGACAACACGGCCGTCGAACAGATTGACCGTGCGGTCCGCGTAGCCCGCCCAGCGCGGGTCGTGCGTCACCATGCAGATCGTCGCACCCTCGTTGTGCAGCTCGCCCATCAGGTTCATCACCGCCTCGGCGTTGCCCGAGTCGAGGTTACCCGTGGGCTCGTCCGCCAGCAGGATCGACGGCGATCCCGTCACCGCTCGCGCCACCGCCACACGCTGCTGCTGACCG
>CAYSHI010000068.1:0-7647 GCA_964430745.1 uncultured Acidobacteriota bacterium
TACGGTGCCGATGCGTCAGACCGTCGAGACCGCGGAGCCGCTCCATCCATTCGATACCGTCGTGCTCCGCCTCGCAGTTGTAGTACTTGCCGATGGCGGACTCCATCCGCACGTCCTTGGTCTTCGGATGGTCGAACAACCCGACGAGCTCGTTGGCCACCGCGGCGGTTCCGACAAGCTCCTCCATCAGACGACCGACCCAGTAACGCTGAAGCGCGGTGGGTGGCGTCGACTGCCTCGGGAACGTCCCGCCGGCACCGGCATCCGGGGCCTCGGCTCCGAGATAGGCGATGGCGTCCCCCATCATCTCCTGGGTCGTGACCCGCCCGCCCACGGCCAATCCGGTGCGACCGGTGTTGAGCGTTTCGAGCGCGTTGACCTGGCCGCGGCCGCGGAAGCCAATGATCCACTCGCGGGGCACGCGTACGCCGGTGAGCGAGAGCTCGTTGGTGGGCGAGCCGCGCTGGCCGAGCTTCTCCTCGTCCGAACCCACAACCATCCCTTCGGCATGGCGATCGACCATGAACCCGGTGACCCCCTCGGGCTCGGTCTTGGCGTACAGGGCCATGATGTGGCAGAAGCGTCCGTTGGTAATCCACATCTTGGCGCCGTTCAGCTCCCAGTACTCGTACCAGCGAGCGCCGTCGTCGTCGGTGCGAGCCTGGGCGATGTCGGTGAACGCAACGCTCTGCCCCGCGTGCTCGTAGGTGCGCCAATGGCCGGAGCGGTCCTTCTCGTAGTCGTACTCGTCGTGGCGAATCTCGGCCGGCGGATGCTCGTCCGAGAAGCGATAGAGCATCCGGTTGCCCTCGAAGTCGAACTCCACCCGGTCGGCATCCAGGAAGTTCCGTCGCTCGGCTTGGGCTTCCTCGTCGAGGAAGAAATACAGCACGCCGGCGTCGTCTTCGTGCAGGCGCCGCCGCTCCCGGCGCGCCGTGGTCTTCACCCCTCCGGAGTCGGATCCGGCGGTGGGCTCGGTGAGCGCGAAGGCCGAAATGTAGCCGGCAGAGATCATCTTCAGGCACAGCTCGTGCCCTTGCTCGCGGCGCGGATACTCGGTGAGCCGATCTTCCACGCCGTCGAGAACGCCGTCGATCGCTTCGCGTGCCTTTTGCAGCTTGGCGCCGAACACATCGAGGTCGCCCTTTTGCCCGGCCTTTCCCGCGCCGAAGAAGGCCCGCAGGAAGCCCGCGCCGATGTATTTGAGAACGCTCGATTTGGCGATGCGCTTCTTGATCACCTTCGACAGGTCGACGTAGTCGGCCTGAAGCCGCTCGGCGTCGGGCTTCTCGAGACCGGCGATGAGGGCGTCGAGCGCTTCGCGAATCTCGCCGAGAATAGTGGGATCTCCCTTTACCCTCTCCAGCTCGGCGCGCGCTCGCGGCAGATCCTGCTTCAGGCCGATGAGCATGGGCGTCGTGCCGATGCTGGTGTTGGCCATGATGGCGAGCGAAAGCGCGGAATCGCCGAAGCGATTGGTGGTCTCGCAGACGATGTAGTACTTGGCCTTGAGCGCGCCCTCCCCACCGAGCTCCTCGGGAATCGGCATGCGCATGTAGCCCCGATCGATCAGGTACGAGAGATCTTCGTCGGGAACGATGTGGAGCTTCTCGAGGTAGCGGCTGTAGGTCAGACCATCGAAACGAGCGCCCACATAACGCTCGCGCATTTCCCCTTCGAGGCGCTCGCGGAACCCGCGCAGGTCGGCGTCGTTCCACATCGTCTCCGGGATGTAGCGCAGCCGCTCGCCGTCGAACGGCCGGTACAACCACTCGCCCGATTCGCTGGCGTGATCCGTGGCGATAACGACGCTGTAGTCCTCCGCGTCGGGAATCTCCGCGCCGGGCTCGAACTCTCCCTCGGCCAGCGCCGTCGAGCCCACCTCGAGCGTATCGGCAAACAACCGGGCCTCGTCGATGGCGCCGGGAACCTCGGCAACCAGACGATCGGCCAGCAATCCTGTGGCCTCCAGCGTGGCCTCGCTAGCCAGTCCGCTCTCGATGCGCCATGCCGTCCGCAGCAGGCACACCTTCACGGCGAGTGCGCGGCACACAAGCTCGCCGGCCTGGAAGCACAACAGCGCGCCGAGGGCCTGCTCGCGAGACTCGGCCGCGGCATCGGCAGCCCACGACTCGATGTCCTCGAGCGCCGTGTCCCACTGGCGGACGAAGGTCGACAGCGGACCCTCCGTACGGATCGAGGCCAGCCACGCCGCCTCGGTGTCGGCCACCGGGACCAGTCGCGCGCCCGCGCGCAACGCCTCGAATCGACGCCGGCCGAGCTCGACGCGGAGAGCGTCGTCGTGCGCGATCAGAAAACGGAACGGGCTGGCATCGCGATAGTACTTGGCGATGCAGTCGTCTTCGGAAAAGGCCGTGCCGCCGAAGGCCTGCCCGCAGTTGTAGCTGAGCGAGCCCGGCTTGGGGCCGAAGGCGTCGGCGGCGAGCACCTTGCGCACGGCGGCGCCCTGCCAGGCGTCCTCGCCGGCGCACGGGTCGACGACGCTGAGCGACTCCACCAGGATTCGCTGCGCCTCCATTTCGGCGAGCATCTGTTTGACAGCACCGAACTTGGCAATGGTGTCGCGCCCGGCCTCGTCCTGGAACGCGCCGGGAAACTGCACACGGCTGGTGGCGTGCTCCCGCGCCCGCGCGGTCAGATAGGCGCCGGCGCCGCGAACGATCGCGAGATGGTCGCCGACGGCAACCGTCAGGGTGTCGGCAAACGGGTCGCCCACCGCCGGCGAGGCGAACACCGAGCCGGACTCGAGTGCATCGATTTCGAAAATGCGACCCTGCGGCACGACGCAGCCGTCGAATGTCGCGCGGCGCACGCCGGCGCCGATCAACCCGATGGAGCCCGGGTCATCGAGCGAGAGGGCGGGGTCGTCTTTCGGAACCAGATATCCCACGTTGTCCCGCACCACCAGCAACCAATCGGCCAGCGCCGCCAGCACCACGGGCGCCTCTCCGTGCAACTCGGCACCGACCGCCGCGGAAGCATCGCGCGTCGCGTCGCCGGCAGCCAGCGGTCGGTTGCTGATCGAGCCCTGTGCGACCACGGTTGCCAGGAGGCCCGCGTCGCGCACCGCGTCGGCGACGCCGTCATCGGTTGCAGATCCGTGCAGCAAGTCGGCCGCGAGAAGATGTTGAGCGGCGATTGCCGCCAGCGACGGGTCCACCGCGGCGATCTCTTCGAGCAACACGTCGCGCCGCCCGTAGGCACCGGCGCCCGCGAGACCCGCGCCTTGCCGGCGGCCGTCGCGGACCGCCGCTTGGAGCTGGGTCGCGAGCCACGCCCTCAGCTCGACGCTCGGCGGCTCACCCTCCTCGAGGGATCGCAGGACGGCGGTGTCGATGTGCTCGTCGCACCACCCGCGTATCGCCGAGCGCACGGCATCGTAGCGAGCGGGCAGTCCCTCGGCCCTGGTCCAGGCTGCGCCCCAGGCCTGCGCGTCAACGGACGTAAGGCTGGCGAATGATCCGGCCGAGGCTTCGCGAACGGTGTCGACGGCGACACCGAGGCGCGCGAACAAGCCGCCGAAGCCGACAATGTGGTGGTCGCGTAGTTGCTTGCCCACAACATCGGCCCACAGAAACCGCCCCGTGTCCGCGTGCACGCCCATTTCGTCGACACGGCGGGCGGCATCCGCCCACAGTACGTCTGCCCGGTCGAGCGTGCTGGAAACGGCGGTGGCATCCCAGACGGCTCGCGCGTCGGCGAACCGCCGGACGGCGATGCCCGCGAGATCGTTCAGGTATCGGCGCTCCCCGCGCTCCAGCGTGAGCGGCGAATCACCGAGGGCCCGCGAATAGCCCTCCATCGCCGCGCAAAACCGCAGGAGCTCGGCATGTGCCCCAGCCAGCGACGCTCGTTCGGTCTCGTCGCCGCCGGCACCGCCGATCTCGCCCCAGTATGCCTCCCAAAAAGAAGTCGTCTGCCGCACACGAGGCATCGGTTGCGGCCGGTTCATCAGGTATTCGCGAAGCTCGGCGTGGGCCGGCGTGTAGGTCTCGTAGATGAGCCGGTGCCGGGTCGCGCGGCTCCAGTGAACGTCGTCCGAAGCCCGCCAGCAGGTCTCGCACTTGATGCAATTGTCGAAGTTGACCACCACCCCGGGCATTCCCACGGGATTGCGCTGCACCTCGTACACGTCGGCCGGGCACACGCTCCACAGCGGCGACTGCACCAGATCGCCACGGGCGCCGAGCGCGTCAGGCCACATCACCCGGATGTGAGAGCTCTCTCCTTCGTAATAGCGGATCGTGGCCAGCTTCTGGTCCGACGACGTCTTGATCGGCACCGCATCGTCGTCGAGGCTCAGGCGCGCCCGGTTGCCCTCCAGCAGGCGGGTCACGTACGGGGCGGAGGCCGCCGGGTCCTTGCCGAGCCACTTGGCTTGAATCCATTCCGCCACGATCTGAGCCGTCGCCATCGGCAGGAAGACAACCATCGAGCACAGATCCACGGCCAGGTCCCAGATCGAGAGCTCGCCGACCAGGCGCCCCAATGCGCGAGGCAGCTTGGAATCGAGCGGCTCGTCGTCGTTGGTGTAAACATCGGCGAAAGCGCCGGCCAGCGCCGGTCCGAAGCGCTTCCAATACCAACGGGCGAGCAAGGGCATGCGTCCGGCGGGCTCTGCTCCCGCCATGACCCTGAAGACCGCCCGAAAGCTGCCGCCTTTCGGTGTGGGAGCTTCCGCCACGCCGGTGACCTCGTCGCCGCCGATGGCGGTGCCGCCGCCCGGCCAGAGAGCCGTAGCCGTGTTGATCAACCATTTTCCGGGCGTGCCGACGCCGATTCCGGAGGCCGCCGCCCTGCCCAACCCCAACGCCTTGGAGCTGGCTCGCATGTCGCGCCAGGCCTCGCCGAGCCCCTTCGCGCCGAGCACCCGCCGCTTGAGCCGCAACGTCTCCCACCAGCGCCGAGGCGCCCAGATATCCGGCCGCGAGAGCACGTAGGCGGCACCGTTGACGACGTCGAGTTGCCGACCGAAGAAAAACCGCGTGCGCTCGATGTACTCCGGCCAATCGGCCAACCGCTCGACATTGCGGTAGTAGTGGGTTGCCTTGACCGGTTTGACGTACGCCGATTCGAGCGCCGTGGCGGTGAAGGCGCCTGCGCCGACGTTGCCGGACGCCGCCCCGCCTCCCGGCCCTCCGTTGTCGGCGGCGATGCTCGCCACCGCGCGGGCGAACAGCAGCCCCATGGAGGTCGCCGGCCCGGTGAAGTTGGGGTACGGAAAGTCGACGCCGATACCGCTCGCGGCGCCGCCGATCGCCAAGCCGTCGTCCACGAGGTGGGGGATCTCGCGAAGCCCGCCACTGCGTATGAGCTTGGTGCCGTACGACGTCACCTCGCCACCCTCGATCCAGCGGGCAACCTCCGGCAACGCCTTGAACCACTCCATCAGAAGGTTGTGGTCGCCGTCGAACTCCCGCGCCAAGTTGTCGACGGGCAGCACGTAGCCGAGCGAGATGCTGTCGCGATTGGTGTAGATGAAGGCACCCATGTTGAGTCGCAGCGTGCGGCCGTCGCGGCTGCCGTTGCGAAGCAAAAGCTCGTAGGCGCCGCCACCGCCGGGCTCCAACCCGAAGCGCTCTTCGATCAGCTCCGGCGGCAGCGAAACGACCTCCTTCACACCCTGAAGGAAGTGCGGGCCGCTCTTGGTAGATCCGTCGCCGCCGGCGTCACCACCAACCCGCTCGTAACCCTCCTGCGTGACGAGGTGCGACGCGTCGCCCTCGGCGAGATACACCACATCGGCATAAGCCGGGCCCCGCTCCGTGTGCACGCCGATGACCCGGCCGTCATGGCGGATGAGGCTCTGCACCGTGGTCTCGTTGGCCAGCACCACGCCCTGCTCGCGCGCGAGCTCGGCGAGATAGCGGTCGAACACCGGTCGGAGCACCGTGTAGCACGAGCGAAAGACGTCCGGATCGCGCATGGTGGCGCCGAGCAGCGAGTGGCCGTTGTACAGATAGAAGCCACGCTCGGTCAGGCGACGCTCGATGGGACCTTCCTCGATCGCCTGCTTGCCGAAAGCCTCCGGAGCTTCGAGATTTTCGGCGAAATAAACGGCGCCGGACCAGTTCTCGGCGCCCGCATACACCGCCGCCTCGCAAACCAGAACCGAGAATCCCTGCCGCCCGAGCGCTGTGGCCGCGGTGATGCCCGCGGGGCCGCCACCGACGACGATTACATCGAAGCGATTGTGTTCCATCGGGCTGCCCTTCATTTATATGGATGGCCGAAGGGCGCGTGAAGGAAACGGCGCGCCTGAGACCCAATGGTATACCCTGGAAAAACCTTGCGATCCCGAACCTCTGCCGTTGTGACGCTGCTGATTTGCCTCGCTCCGTGGGGCTGTGACCGCCCCGCCGAACGCTCCCCGGAGGCTCCCGTCTCTGGTCCCAGATCGGTGCAGGTCCAGCCCGCCGAGCACGTCCTGGTCAATGCCCGCATCATCGACGGCAGCGGCCGGCCCTCGTTTGCCGGCGAGGTCGGCATTGCCGGCGATCGGATCGTCGCCATCGGTCCGCCGGGCACTGTCGAGAGGGCGACCGAGGCGACCGTCGATGACCTCGAGGGCCTGACCCTCGTACCCGGATTCATCGATATCCACAACCACTCCGACAGAGCCCTCCTGCGAGAGCCGCAGGCGGAGGTTCTCCTCGCCCAGGGGCTAACGACGATCCGCGTGGGCGCCGACGGTGGCTCGCCCTGGCCCATCGACGAGTACCTCGACGAGATCGACGCGGCACGCCCTGCGCTCAATGTCGCCGTCACCGTCGGGCACGGCACGCTGAGACGGCAGGTCATGGGGGAGGACAGCGCCCGCGAGGCGACGGAGTCGGAAATCGACGAGATGAGGCGACTGGTGGCACAGGGAATGGAAGCCGGCGCGTTCGGGCTCTCGAGCGGGTTGGAGTACGACCCTGGCCGGTTCTCCACCACCGAGGAACTTATCGCCCTGGCGACGGCAGCCGGCGAACACGGCGGCTTCTACGTCTCGCACATGCGAGACGAAGAGCTCTACGTCATGGAAGCCATCGACGAGGTCATTCGCATCGGCACGGAGGCCAACCTGCCGGTACAGATCGCACACATCAAGATGGGCGACGCCACCGCCTGGGGCCGCGCCGGCGAAGCACTGGAGCGCCTACGCTCGGCACGCGCGCAGGGAGTGGATGTCAACGCCGACTGGTACCCATACGACGCATCCGCGACTACGTTGGCGCTCGTCGTTCCGTCGCGCCGCTTCGACGACCCCGCCGAGGTCGCGGCCGGCCTCGAGGTCCGCGGCGGCGCCGACCGCGTGCAGGTGACAGGCTACCGGCCCGACCCGTCGATCGAAGGCTTGCGTCTCGACGCTATTGCCCAAAGCTGGGGATTGACTCCGGTCGAGGCCTATATGCGGCTGATGGAGAACGGCGGCGGCCGGATGATCAGCCACAGCATGCGTCTCGACGATGTCGAGGCGTTCGCCGTCGATCCTCTCGTCATGGTGTGCTCTGACGGCGGCATCGGCAGCTCCCATCCGCGTGGCGCCGGCACGTTTCCTCGCGTGTTGGCGTACTACGTCCGCGACCAGAGGCTCCTTGACCTCGAGGCGGCTGTCCACAAGATGACGGCGATGCCGGCCGC
>CAYSHI010000069.1:0-6235 GCA_964430745.1 uncultured Acidobacteriota bacterium
GCTGTTGCGCCGATAGGCGGGCGCCAGAATCGTCGCGCCGCGCGCCGGTCGCCCATCCAGCAGCAAGCGCCCGCTCAGCGAAAGCTCGTGTCGCAGAACGAGGCGGCCGAGATCGTTGTCCCGCTCGACGCGCAACAACACGAAACCGTCGAGAAATCCGGGGGCCGACAGCCGCAAGCGGCCGCTCGCCGACGCCTCGAACGCGAAGCCTCCGTCGGCCGCGGTGACTGCGATCACGTCTGCTTCCGACGAACGAGGATCGACGTCGGCAAGTAGGCCACCCTCTGGCAGCGACTCGACGCTGATGCTCGCGCCGGCGATCGGCTCGAGGTCGTCCTGCGCCAGCACGCGCCCGTACCATTGCCTCGGCACAGCCAGCGACTGCTGGACCGAGCGAGAGCTCGAACTTGCCGGACCGGCGTGCCTTGCCGCGGCAGCTCCCGAGCCTCCTGCCAGAAGCAGGGCTACGGCAGCGACGACGAACCGCGCCCTGTTCCTTGGACGTTGAAGGACCATGCCGCAACGATAGATGAAACGGCCGCGGAAGACGCGGCGACCTCCGTCGTCTTCGCCCACGCTGCGACGACCGGGCGAAGACTCATGCAGCACAGACTACGACACCCCTCCTCGAGTCCTCTCTTGGGCATTTCGGTGTAAGTCCCGCCATCCAAGGAATTCCGGGGGACTCGGCTGAACAACGGCCGGGTTCGGCCGAGCTGTGCCGCCTCTCCCTACTCCTCCCCGGAAGCGCCGACCGGCAGCGCCCCACTATGATCGCGCCGGCGTCGTCGGCTGTGAACCTGACATCGACCCTGACATGTGAATACAAACGGCACACAATGTGCTACGATTTGGCGATGAAGTCGATCGTTTGGAGCGCCGAGAAAAACGAGATCCTGAAAGCGGAAAGGGGTGTTTCCTTCGAGGAGGTCGTGTTCCACATGCAGGCCGGCGACATACTCGACACGTTTGATCACCCGAACCCGGAGCGCTATCCGGGGCAACGGATTCACGCGATAGCGATCGAAGAGTACGTCTACCTCGTGCCGTTCGTAGAGACAGCAGACGAGGTCTTCCTGAAGACGATCATCCCGAGCAGAAGGGCGACGAAGCGATACGGAGGTGACGCTGATGAGCAAGCTGGATAAGGAAGAGAAGGGGATCCTCGACGCGTTCGAATCGGGAACGCTCAAGCGCACAAAGGGCGCGAAGGCGCTACAAGAGCGGCACCGAGAGTACGCGGACGCCGTGTCCCGGAAGGACGCGCGGATCAATATCCGGCTGTCCTCCCGAGATCTGCGCGGGCTGCAAAAGCGCGCGCTTGCCGAAGGTATTCCGTATCAAACCTTGATAGCCAGCGTACTTCATAAGTACGTCGAGGGGCGGCTGCGCGAGGTCGGCAGATAACACCTCATTCGACTATCCGTCAGAACGGCGCGACCTCATCGTCCGCTGTCTTCCTTGATCAGCCCATAGAACCAGACATGGTGGACGCCATCGTCGTCCTCGCCGCCGAACAACACCCAGTCGTTGCCGATTTGCCGGACAGCTCGGTCGGGAATGAGCTCGACCGCACCGAGCCAGATACCCTCGGGGTTGAACACATCCCACACCGAATCCGTCTCCGGGAACCCGGGCTCAGCTTCAACGCCCCAGGACATCGGCTGTGAGTGCTGCAGGCCAAGGAAACGTTCGGCCCAGGCGTTGTCTTCGCTGTCGACGATGAGCTCCTGGCGCGTCGGCATCGTCTCAGGAAACACCATTCCGTCGCGTCGCTCGGGCCGGAGCTCTTGGCCAGCTTCCTCGAAGTTCTCGAGCGACTTCTGCAGCCAGCGGTCTCGAGCTTCCACGGTTACCGGAACCGGCCGACCGGCGCACGGCGGGTCTCCCTACTTCGCTCGGCGCTTCCGGAGCCGCGCAACCGATCGCGAACGGCGGAAGCCGTAGGATAGTGATTCTCCCGCCTCGCATCGGCGAATCCTACTCCCCCGGCAACACCAGCCGGTAGCGCTTCACCATGATCGTGCCGGCTTCGTCCTCGATTGGCATGACGAGCAAGTCGTCGCGAACGAAGGCGAACGGCTGCCCTTCGCCTTCGACGAACATCCGGACCCAAAGCCCCGTACCATCGGGCAACGGCACCGAGCCAAGCAACCGTCCGTCGCCGCCGAAGACGTCAACCGTGTGGGTATCGCGCCACACCGCATCGCCTACCGGCCTCTCGACCCGTTGCCCGGGCCCCGGTCGAATCACCCAGAGCTCCCCACTCTCGGTCGGCAGGAACTTCGCGAATGCAGGCTTGACCCACGGCACCTCTGGTCCGTTCCAGCGCCATGAATCGCCCCTAGCCATCCGCATGAAAGTGGAGGTCTTCGTGATCGCAGCATCTCGTTCCTCCGGCAGAACCGGAACTGGGTCGTGTGGCGCATGGACAACCATCTTCGACCCATCGGGGCGAAGGATTTCGAATCGGTATTCGCCACCGACGCCAGCGATGAGGTCGGCGGAAGGCGCCATCGCCCATACGTACTGCGGCATGTGCGGAATCGCGATGCTCTTGCCCCCGTCTGTGTTCGGGATCTCCGAGTCGATTCGGGGTGGTATCAGCGGGGAGCCGATCGGACCGTCGGGGCCATGCGCGAGCATGCCGTACGCCCGTGGCCAAAAGGCCTCATCCGGATCGACGACGACAGGCCCGTAGGCTGTGCCTTCGGGCGTCACGATGGGATGGGCGACGCTGTCGTGGGGCAGGAAGTACGAATCGAGGAAATTGCCCTGGTCCGAGAAGACGCTGAGCCGTCGGAGCCCGAAATCGTGGACGTAGACCCGGTTCCCCTCGGGCGACAACCCGATGATCGACGGTTGCCGAAACTCTCCAGGGCCGTCTCCCTTGCTGCCGAGGTCGCGGACATACTCGCCATCCAATGTGTAGACGCGGACGAAGCCCAGCGAGAAGTCGAGCGCGAAAACGTACTGGTCGGACGCGGCCACCGACCGGACCAATCCGAACATATAGGCGTCTTCTCCCTCCTCGACGCCGATTGACGCCTCCTCGACCAGCGTCGCCGCCCCGCCCCACACTGACCCCGACTCGTTGACGACCGTGGTGAGGTTGCCCTCCGTCGTGATCGTGCCGACCCAGGTGCCGTCGTCCGGGGTTCTACCTTGGATGCCACACCCGGTCAGAAGCATCAGCATCAACAGCGTGAAGGCAACGTGCCTCATGGTTGGCTCCTACTCGAACGGCTCGACGAGCCTCCAGCGGAACACTCGATACTCGTCCGAAACGCTGTCGCGTCCGGCACCGTAGACGAAGTCGCCATTCGCGCGTCTCCAGCCGCGGTTCGGGACCATGCCGGAGAAGAGATGTTCGCCGTCGGATGAATAGACATCGACCGGTACGTCGACGACGCCGTCCGCGCTGGGATCCGGAGGAACATAGGGGTAGACGAAGAGTCGACCCTCGCCATCGACAGCCAGCCGGGAGACGCTCGGGAGTCGATCCAAGTAGTTGATCTCCGATTCGGTGACATCGGGGAAAGATCTGCGCACGCTCTCGAGAACCGTCCGCCGAAGCCCCTGTGGCATGGTCGGTCGCTCCCAGGCGACTCGCACTGCCCAACGCGGGCTGCCCTCCGGATCGAGCGCCAGCACTTGGTATTCGTCTCCAGGTGTGACGTAGACGTTGCCGTCCCGGGCGGCCGCAAAACTCGGGTGGGCTCGCGGATTGCCGTAACCGAATGAACGCATCCTGCCGCGCTGCAGCGTCGGTGTGCGGTCGAGCGGCAGTTCCACATATTGGATCGTCTCCTTGCCGTCGAGGCCAAGAGCACCCAGTACGAAACTCTGCCCAATGCGGGGCGGCGAGTACAGCATGACGGCGTACCCGTCAGGTTCTTGTCCGGCCCGCAGTTTTACATCGTCTACAACGCGAGCACGGGTGACGTGAACTTCAACGTCCTGGCCGACGACGGCAAGGACACATCGACATTGGCGGCCGCGAAGTGGGCGGAGGGATGGAGCACGGTCGACACCTTCAACCTCGGTCTGGAGCGCTACCTGCTCGTCTACAACAAGGACACCGGGCAGGTCCGTATCGATCGACTGCGCGCGAACGGAACTGGGTCTGACAACATATGGGAAGGGACCTGGTCGCCTGGATGGTCGGTCGTGAGACCAATCGGCGCAAACAACTACCAGGCCGACCACGTCATTGTCTACAACCGCGACACCGGTGACGTTCGCTTCGACCGCTTCAATTCCAACGGAGAAGGGACGACGAACAAATTCGCCGGCGCGTGGTCTCCGGGCTGGACCCATTTGATGCCCTACCGGGTGCACGGGTCGGACTGGCGCTTTCTGGTGTACAACCAGCAGACAGGTGCCGTTAGGCTCAACGAGTTCGACAACCCTGCCGCAGGCTCCAACACCATCAGTGTCGGGCAGTGGTCCCCTGGCTGGACGCACTTCATGCCGTATCCGAAGAACCACTTCGATACAAACCTCGGTCATCGTCTCTTGGCCTACAATCAGTCTACGGGCGAGGTGCACTTCGACCACGTCTCCGATGACGGCTTCGAGATTCTCGATAAGGGTAATTGGGCTCCCGGATGGAGCAGCTTCTGTCCGGTACTCCGCGGCAACGGACAGGGCGACGTAAACCGAGCCGGAATGATCGCCTACAACATGACCAACGGCGAAGTGCACTCCGATAGCCTCGGCTGAAGCCGGTCGGGAGCGGGTTCAACCCCACAAGCTGCGACGACGCTCTTAGCGCATCAACGGCGCGAGAGGAAAAGAGTGCGCCCGTGAAGCACCGGGCCGAGGTCCCGTCCACGACGTCGGCTCGGATCCCGTTGGGCAACCTCTCCGGGCTCAGCAACGACCTCTTCAACAAGCGCACGGGCCTTTGCATGGCGTGCCCGATCACCAACAGCCGCCGCGACTACCCTTTTCACCTCCCGATTCCCGCGGGCCAGAAGGTGACCGGGTTCGTCATGGCTGTCGGCAACTACGCCGCCCTGTAACACAATGCACACTTGTGTTATCTTGCCCCCATGGACACCACCATTCGGAACCTCGACGAAAAGCTCTACCGCGAGCTCAAGGCCCGCGCCGCGCGGGCCGGGAAGACAATGGGTGAGGTGGTCAACGAGGCCATGGGGGTGTATCTCGGCCGCCCCCTCGATCTGCCGCGACGGGGCAGCCTGGCCGATCTGCGGCCCGAGGGCTATCCGGACGGAAACGAGCGCCTGAGCGAAGAGATCGACAGCGTCGTCTACGGGGAATGAGTCGGTGATCGTCCTCGACTCGAGCTTTCTGGTCGCTTTTCACAACCGCAACGACGTCCACCATGACGCCGCGGCAGAGGTGATGGATCAACTCCTCGCCGGCCGATGGGGGCAGGCGCTGCTGCTGGAGTATGTCTTTCTAGAGGTCGTCACCGTGCTTCTGGTGCGACGCGGCCATGACGTGGCGTCACGCGTCGGCACGCTGCTGCTCGATGCCCCGGAGATCGATTTCGTGCCGTGCTCGGACTTCTTTCTCGACACTCTCGAGGCGTTCAACGCCCAGCCCGGAGGCCGACTCAGCTTTGCCGACGCAGCTATCGTGACCGCGGCACGACGCCTCAATGCCGAAGGCGTTGCCACGTTCGACCGCGATTTCGCCGGCCTCGACGGGATTCAAGTCATTCCACAGCAGTAGGATCGCGGGGTTGGGCTCAATTGCAACGCCGTATTTCGGCTTCGTCGCCAACTTGACACGCCCCTTCATATCACTCGGCGCGCAACGCCACCATCGGATCCACGCGGCTGGCACGCAGTGCCGGTACCAGGGTCGCCGCCGCGGCGCAGCCGACCAGCAGCAGCACGGCGGCTGCCGGCGCCAACGGATCGAGCGCCTCGACGCCGGGGAACGTGGCGGCCAGGATCTGGGCGATGGCGAACGCCAAGATCAGCCCGACGGCCACGCCGACCAGCACCATTCGCATCCCCTGGGCGAGTACCAGCCGCACCACGTCGCGGGGCTTGGCGCCGAGGGCAACCCGTAGCCCGACCTCGCCGGTGCGTCGGCTGACGACGAAGCTCAAGACACCGTAGATGCCGACCACCGCCAGCGACAGCGAAACGGCGCCGATCAGCGCCAGCAGCGCCGAGGCGGCGCGCTGCTCCTCGCTCGACGAGCCCACCACTTCGCTCAACAGGCGGGGCTCGAGGACGGGAAGGTCGGGATC